>DASSYU010000441.1:0-8680 GCA_035703125.1 Pseudolabrys sp.
CGGCAAAGCGTATCTCGATGTGCGCCAGGCACTCGATGAGCTCGGTATCGACGAGACGAAGTGTAGCGATCTCGGCTTGCGCATCTTCAAGATTGGCTGCGTCTGGCCAATCGGCCGGCAGGAGCTTGCGGAGTTTGCCAAAGGACTCGACCTCATCATCGTGGTCGAGGAGAAACGCTCGCTCATCGAAGTGCAGGTGCGCGAAGAGCTCTATGGCTCAGCAAACCAGCCGGTGTGCATCGGCAAGAAAGATGAGCAGGGCAACTGGCTTTTCCCGGTCAAGGGCGCGCTTGATCCGAATGATATCGCAGTCTGCATCGGCGAACGGTTGTTACGCTACAGCCCGAACGAAGAGCTTACCGCGCAGGTTGCCCGCCTGAAGTCGGCGCAGAAGGCGCTCGCGGAGACGACGGACGTCGCTCAACGAATTCCGTACTTCTGCTCAGGCTGTCCGCACAACACGTCCACGCGCGTACCAGAGGGTAGCCGCGCCTACGCCGGCATTGGCTGCCATTACATGGCGCAATGGATGGACCGCGAGACCCTCGGTTTCACGCAGATGGGTGGCGAGGGGGCCAACTGGATCGGCGAAGCGCCTTTTTCGAACCGCGGACATATTTTCCAGAATCTCGGCGACGGTACCTATAACCATTCCGGCTACCTCGCCATCCGCGCCGCGATCGCATCCGGCGTGAACATAACCTACAAGATCCTGTTCAACGATGCCGTGGCGATGACCGGTGGGCAGGCCAATGATGGCGGCCTGACCGTGCCCCAGATCGCCGCTCAAGTGGCCGCAGAGGGCGCCAAGCGAATCGTCGTTGTCACCGACGAGCCCTGGAAATATGCGAAGGACATCGAGTGCCCTCGCGGCCTGACTGTGCATCATCGCGATGAGCTCGATACGGTCCAGCGTGAATTGGCGATGGTTCCCGGCCTGAGCGTGCTCATCTACGATCAGACCTGCGCTGCCGAAAAACGCCGTCGCCGCAAGCGCGGCGCATTCCCCGACCCGGATAAACGTGTCGTCATAAATGATCTGGTCTGCGAGGGCTGTGGCGACTGTGGGGTCAAGTCGAATTGCGTATCGGTGCAGCCGCTCGAAACCGAATGGGGCCGCAAGCGCACGATCGATCAGTCAAGCTGCAACAAGGATTACTCCTGCGTCAAAGGATTCTGCCCTTCGTTCGTGACTGTGCACGGCGCAAAATTGAAAAAGGGCGAGCAGACGCCCGAGCCAACGAACTGGCCGCCTCTGCCCGCGCCGACGGTCCCGTTGATCAATCATCCTTACAGCATCATCGTTACCGGCATCGGTGGTTCCGGCGTCGTGACCATCGGCGGAATCCTCGGCATGGCCGCGCATCTGGAAGGCAAAGGTGTTGGTGTCATAGACATGGCAGGCCTCGCGCAGAAAGGCGGTGCCGTTTACAGCCACATCCGCATCGCCAATAAGCCGGAAGAGATTCACGCCATTCGTGTCGCCGCAGGCGGTGCCGATCTTTTGATGGCTGGCGATGTTGTGGTGTCCGGCAGCAAGAAAGTGCTCAGCGCATTTAAACCGGGCACAAAAGTCGTCGTTAATAGCTTTGAATATATGCCGGGCGATTTCACGCGGAACGCGGATTTTTCTTTGCCGTTAGAACGCATCAAGCGTGCGCTTGCTTCGGCCGCCGGGCACGAGGTTCGCGACTTTGTCAACGCGACCAGGATTGCAACCGAGCTTCTCGGCCGGTCGATCGGCGGCAATATGGTCATGATCGGCTACAGCTATCAGATTGGCGCGCTGCCGCTTTCTGCCGAGGCAATCGAAAAGGCGATCGAACTGAACGGCGAAGAGGTCGAGATGAATCTCGCGGCGTTCCGCCTCGGGCGCCGGGCGGCAGTTGATGCTGCCGCGCTGGAAAAATTGATGAAACCCGCGCCAGAAATGGACAACGACGCGCTGAAGCTGTCGCAGTCCTTTGCCGAGACAGTCGACCGTCGCGCGGCGTTTCTGACGGCCTACCAGAACGCAAGTTACGCGCGGCGCTACCGTAATTGGGTTGAAAAAGTACGCACCGTGGAGGCTGAAAAGACGCCCGGTCAATGCGGGCTAGCGGAGGCCGTGGCGCGCTATCTGTTCAAGATAATGGCGTACAAGGATGAATACGAAGTTGCGCGCCTTTACGCCGACACATCTTTTCTCGATCGCGTAAAATCGAGCTTTGACGGCGACAAACTGAGCTTCGAATTCCATCTTGCTCCGCCGTTGCTGGCACGGCGCGATCCGGCGACGGGCGAGCCAAGAAAGATGTCATTCGGCCCCTGGATATTGACGGTATTCGGACTGCTCGCGAAGCTGAGGTTCCTGCGCGGCACCGCGTTCGACCCTTTCGGCTATACGAAGGATAGGCGGACCGAACGCCGTTTGATCGCGGACTACGAATATCTGCTCGGAGAAATCTGCGAGTTCCTCACGCCCGGAAACCACCGTTTCGCCGTGGGGCTGGCGGCGATCCCTGAGAAAATTCGCGGCTACGGACCGGTGAAAGAGCGACATCTTACCGCTGCAAAAGGCGAAGAAGCGGTCTTACGGGACCAGTTTTTGTCGGGGTCCGCCCCGCTCCTCAAGGCCGCCGAGTAGCGCGATCCCGCAATACCGTCTATTCCGTATCTGAATACTTGACCGCCTGCAGGCGGTGTTTTCATATCGAGACAACAAGATCGTTTGAACAAGACGGCGAGGGGTTTGCGCGCTTGAGAGCGCGGTCATACGGGAGGATAGGGCTGTGGCGCTGACCGCTGCCGCTGGGGCGGATACGTTTCCCAAGTTGTTGGTCCGCAATGCCCGGGTTTTTGGGGCACGGCCTGCCATGCGCCACAAGGATCTTGGCATCTGGCAGACATGGACCTGGGCGGAGGTGCTCGACTTCGTCCGTGCCTACGCGGTCGGCCTGCATCGATTGGGACTCAAACGCGGCGAGACGATCGCGATCGTCGGCGCGAACCGGCCGAAGCTTTACTGGTCGGTCATGGCCGCGCAGATGTGCGGCGCCATTCCCGTTCCCGTCTACGCCGACGCCGTGGCCGACGAACTCGCCTATGTGCTCGCCCACGCCGACGTGCGTCTCGCTGCGGTCGAGGACCAGGAACAGGTCGACAAGATCCTTTCGGTTGCGGAGCGCCTCCCGAAACTGGAGCTGATGCTGTACGACGAGAAGCGCGGCCTGCGCGACTACGACCACACCAAGCTTCATTCGATGGACGACGTCATTGAAGAGGGCCGCAAGGCGCTCGCCAATGATCCATCTGTGCGTGAGTGGCTCGACAACGAGATCGCGGCCGGCAAGGGCGGCGACCCTTCCATCATTCTTTATACATCGGGGACGACCGGCGCTTCCAAAGGCGTCGTCCTCACGAATGAACGGTCGATTCATGCGGCGGCCGATACTGTCGCATTCGACAAATTGACCGAGAACGACGTCGCGCTTGCGTATCTTCCGATCGCCTGGGTCGGGGATCACTATCTCAATTACGCTCAGGGCCTGGTTGCCGGGTTCTGCATGGCCTGCCCGGAAAATGCTGACACCGCGATGCAGGATTTACGCGAGATCGGCCCGAGCTTTTACTTTGCGCCGCCACGTACACTCGAGCTTCTGCTGACGCGCGTCATGATCCGGATGGAAGACGCGGGTTTCCTCAAACGCAAGCTGTTCCATTTTTTCATCGACGTGGCCAAGCGCTACGGCGAGCGTATCCTCAGCGGTCAGCCGGTGCCGCTGACCGGTCGTTTGCTGTACGGAATCGGCTCGCTGCTCGTTTATGGGCCGCTCAAGAACGTGCTCGGCTTTTCACGCGTGCGCGTCGCCTACACGGCGGGCGAAGCCATCGGGCCGGATCTGTTCAATTTCTATCGCTCTATCGGCCTGAATTTGAAGCAGCTCTATGGCCAGACCGAAGCCTTCCTCTACGTTACCGCGCAGCCGGATGGTGAAATCTATTCCGACACCGTTGGTCCGGCATGTCCGAACGTCGATATTCGCATCGCCGAAAACGGCGAAGTGCAATTCAAGTCGCCGGGGATGTTCATCGGCTACTTCAAGGATGAGGGCAAGACCGCTGAGGCAATGACGCCGGATGGCTATGTAAAGACCGGAGACGCAGGTTTCTTTGACGAGAAGACGGGTCACCTGAAAATCATCGATCGGGCCAAGGACGTGGGCCGGCTCAAGAATGGCACGCTGTTTCCGCCGAAATACATCGAGAACAAGCTCAAGTTCTATCCCAACATCCGCGAGGTGGTGGCGCTCGGCGACCAGCGTGACTTTGTTACGGTGATGCTCAACATCGATCTCACGGCGGTTGGAAGCTGGGCGGAGCGCAACAACGTGGTGTACGGCTCCTACCAGGAACTGGCCGGCCATCCGCTCGTCTATGACATGATCGAGAAACATGTGGCCGAAGTGAACCGTTCGCTTGCGGCCGACAAGGTCATGGTGGGCACGCAAATCAAGCGGTTTCTGATTCTGCACAAGGAACTCGATGCCGATGACGGCGAGCTTACCCGGACTCAGAAAGTCCGCCGCGGCTTCATCGCGGAGCGGTACGACCCGTTGATCAAGGCGCTTTATGACGGCTCGAAAGAAGCCGACATCTCGACTGAGGTGACGTTCGAAGACGGCCGCAAGGGCGTCATCAGTGCGCGCGTGAAGATCCGTGACATGAAGACAGAGCCGGTTGCGGCGGCGATGGGGAAGGCGGCATGAGGGCTCCGGGCGGACCCGATGTCGCGGTCGGTGATGTGCTGTTGGCGGTAGAGAATGTGTCTCTGTCGTTCGGCGGTGTGAAAGCCGTCAGTGACGTCTCCTTCGATATCCGGAAGGGCGAGATCCGCGCGATCATCGGGCCGAATGGCGCCGGCAAGACGTCGATGCTTAACGTCATCAATGGGTTCTATCAGCCGCAGCAGGGCCGCATCACATTCAAGGGCGAGGCGCATTCCAAGATGCGCCCGCATGAGGCGGCAATCGGCGGCATTGCACGCACATTCCAGAACGTCGCGCTCTTTCGCGGCATGACGGCGCTCGACAACATCATGGCTGGCCGCACCCTCAAGATGCACAGCAATTTCTTCTGGCAGATGCTGCGCTACGGACCGGCGATGCGCGAGGAAGTCGAGCATCGCCAGCGCGTCGAGGAGATCATCGATTTCCTGAAGATTCAGGAAATCCGGCGTGTGCCGGTCGGCCGGCTGCCCTACGGTCTGCAGAAACGTGTCGAGCTTGGCCGCGCGCTTGCCATGGAGCCTGAGCTTCTTCTGCTCGATGAGCCGATGGCCGGCATGAACCTTGAAGAAAAAGAAGACATGTCGCGCTTTGTCCTCGACGCGAACGACTACTACGGCACCACAATCGCGCTGATCGAGCACGACATGGGCGTGGTGATGGACCTGTCCGACCGGGTCGTCGTGCTCGACCACGGCATCAAGATCGCCGACGGCGCGCCGGCTGAGGTCAAGAGCAACCAAGCTGTGATCGACGCCTATCTCGGCGTCGCGCATTGAGGGCACAATGGGGCCGCTCTACCAGATCTTCATCGATCCCTTCGTGCAGATGGGCACGGCGCCAGACCTTTTCGTCCAGACATTATGGGAAGGCATGGTTGGCGGCATGCTCTATGCGCTGATTGCGCTTGGGTTCGTGCTGATATTCAAGGCCTCCGGCGTGTTCAATTTTGCGCAAGGCATCATGGTGGTTTTCGCTGCGCTGACCCTGGTCGGCCTCTACAATGTCGGTGTTCCGGCGTTTCTTGCACTTGGCCTGACCATCGCTGTGATGTTCGGGCTCGCCTTTGCGGTCGAGCGCGTCGTGCTGCGCCCGCTGGTCAATCAGCCCGACATCATTCTGTTCATGGCGACGTTCGGGTTGACCTATTTCCTCATCGGGGCCGGCGAATTCGTATTTGGCGGCGATCCGAAGGTGATGATCACCGAGCAGCTGTATCTGCCGAAAGGTGCTGTCACCTATAAGGTACTCGGCGGCATCATCTCGGTGCAGAAACTCGACGTCGCGGCGGCGGTCATCGCATCGGTTATGGTCGCGGGGCTTGCCGTCTTCTTCTCCAAGACCCGCATCGGCCGGGCCTTGCGCGCGGTCGCTGACAGCCACGCAGCGGCCCTGTCGGTCGGCATTTCGCTCGAGCAGATTTGGGTGACCGTATGGTTCGCGGCGGGCCTAGTGGCCCTGGTCACCGGCATCTTCTGGGGCGCGCGCTCGGACGTCTCGTTCGCGCTTGATGTCATCGCTCTCAAGGCTCTGCCGGTGCTTATTCTCGGCGGCCTGACGTCCATTCCAGGCGCCATCGTCGGGGGTCTGATTATCGGCATCGGTGAGAAGATGTGGGAATTCTACTGGGGCCCGCTGATCGGCGGCGGCACCGATGCCTGGTTCGCGTACGTGATTGCGCTGGTGTTCCTGCTGTTCAAGCCGCAGGGCCTGTTCGGCGAAAAAATTATCGAGCGGGTATAGGGACGAAACGATGCTCTACCGCGAGGCCGGTCAGTTCAAGACCAACTACACCAGCGACCAGGCTGTGTTCCCGATTTTGCAGGATCGCATCGGCATCTTCATCATTCTGGCCATCGCATTCGTAGTCATTCCGAGGACCGGCAACGATTTCATTCTTAATGCGGTGATGATCCCGTTTCTGATCTTCGCGCTCGCGTCGATCGGTCTCAATCTGCTGACCGGCTATACCGGCCAGCTTTCGCTCGGCACAGGGGCCTTTATGGGCGTGGGCGCCTATGCCTGCTACAAGCTCACCACGATCTTTCCGGATGTGAACATCATCATCTGGATCATCGCGTCTGGGTTTTTCTCTGCCGCAACCGGCGTTGTGTTCGGTCTGCCGGCGGTGCGGATCAAGGGCTTCTACCTGGCCATTGCCACGCTGGCGGCACAGTTCTTCCTCGAGTGGTGCTTCACTCGCATCCCTTGGATCTACAACTACAATGTATCGGCCGCGATCGAGGTGCCGCAACGCGAGTTGTTCGGTATCATCGTAACCGGTCCGCGCGCCACGGCAGAGACGCGCTACTACATCGTCCTGGCCATCGTCGTCGCGATGACTTGGATAGCGTCCAACATTGTGCACGGCCGCATCGGTCGTACGTGGATGGCGGTGCGTGACATGGACATCGCCGCTGAATTGATGGGAATTCGCCTGCTGCCAACGAAGCTGCTGGCCTTCGCGGTATCTTCGTTTTACTGCGGGGTGTCCGGGGCGATGATGGTGTTTCTCTGGTACGGCGGCGCGGAATCGACCGTCTTCAATATCAATCAGAGCTTCACGATCCTGTTCATGATCATTATTGGCGGTTTGGGCAGTCTGCTCGGGTCGTTCCTGGGCGCAGCCCTGATCTACATCCTGCCCATCATCCTTCGTTTCGTGCCGCCCGAATTCGGCATCCCCCTGCATGCTGCGACCGTTGAGCACATCACGTTTATGCTCGTGGGTGCGCTGATCGTGCTGTTTTTGATTGCGGAGCCGGCCGGGCTCGCCCGGTTGTGGCAAATTGGCAAGCAAAAACTGAGGGTGTGGCCGTTTCCGTACTGATGGTGCAAGATAGGGTCCAATTTCCGACTGTGGCGAACGCCATAGCTCCGAAATCGCCGCCCGGTGCAGCCGGACCAGGCGAATACAGAAAACAGAGGCGCGCCTGGCCGGGCGCGAACCAAAGGGAGGAATGACAATGAAAGGAAGATGTCTACTGGTCGGCATGACCTGTGCGAGCTTGCTGGGAGCTGCAATGCTCACCGGCACGGCCCAGGCGCAGGACACGATCTACGTGCCGCTGTTGACCTATCGAACCGGACCGTTCGCCGGATCGGGCATTCCGATCGCCAACGGCATGCACGACTATCTCGCAATGCTCAACGAGCGCGATGGTGGCATCGGTGGCGTGAAGCTCAATGTCGAGGAATGTGAGACCGGCTACGACACCAAGAAAGGTGTCGAGTGCTGGGAATCGGTCAAGGGCAAGAAGCCGGCGGTCGTTAATCCGTACTCGACCGGCATCACCTTGCAGATCATTCCGAAAGCGGCGGTCGACAAGATTCCGATTTTGTCGATGGCTTACGGCCTTTCGGCATCGGCAGTCGGGGAGAAGTTCCCGTGGGTCTTCAATCCCCCGTCGACCTACTGGGATGGCATGTCGATGGTCATGCGCTACATCGGCGGCAAGGAAGGTGGGTTGGACAAGCTCAAAGGAAAGACGATCGGCTTCATCTTCCTCGAAAGCGGGTACGGCCGCGAGCCGCTGCCGCTACTGCACCAGTTTGCCAAGGACTACGGCTTCACGGTGAAAGAGTATTCGGTCGCCGGCAAGGAGATGCAGGACCAGTCCGCGCAATGGCTGGCCGTGCGGCGTGACCGTCCGGCCTGGATGATCATGTGGGGCTGGGGCGCCATGAATCCGACAGCGGTTAAGCGTGCTGCGGAAAACGGATATCCGATGGACCACTTCATCGGTATTTGGTGGTCGGGTGCGGATGACGACGGCCGCGGCGGCGGCGAAGCGGCCAAGGGCTATCTCGCACTCAATATCAACGGCCTTGGTGCCAACTACCCGGCGCTCCAGGACATCAAGAAATATGTCGTGGACAAGGGCAAGAGCCAGGTCGAAAAGGACAAGTTCGCG
>DASSYU010000062.1:0-2859 GCA_035703125.1 Pseudolabrys sp.
CCTACTCACACCCCTCCCCGGGAGCGTCCAACGCCAGTAACAGCGAAAGCCTGCACGATGCCACCGAACGATGGTCTCAGGCTGGACGATCGCAATGACCTGCAAAATCGACGGAAACCATCGATACAGCTGGATCAAGAAACAGCGATCGTTGTTTGTCAGCCGGACGCGGCCCTTCACCTTGCGCCGCAGAACGATCAACTGATGTCGGAGTACCGCATTCTCAGCTTCAAGCCGGCTCTTCGACTTGAATGGCGAGGCCAAGACAGTCATTACAAAACACAGCAGCACGATCATAGAGCGCTGACGTTAGGCGATTCCTTCGGCTAATCAATACGGATTAGCTTTTCGGTACACACAAGGGGTTCCACTCGCGGTTATCGCCGCACAACTCGGGCATGCGGACATACGAATGGTCGAAAAACATTATAGGCATCTCGCGCCGAATTATGTAGCGGATACAGTACGCGCTGCGTTCAGCTCTATGGGATTAGTCGAGACGGACAATATTGTCTCATTGGCTAGGTAACCCAGCTCCTCCTACCTGCAACCAGACCGTTATGAGCGAGCCTCGGCCTCAGGAAGGGTCCGTAAATACTGACGATTCCAACGACTATCGCTGACACGCGTTCGTGTTTGGTTTGTGTCATCCATTGGCAAGGCATTGGCAGGGCGGAGCCGCCAGAAAGCCTGATGAACTCGCGTTCGGCAGTGCAATTGGTGTCAGACCGCTATCGAGTTTTGTCACTATATATGCGAGCAGCACGAGATTCGAATGCCGTGATAATCTCAGACAGGATGTCCGGCAGCAGTCGCTCCACGACTTCTTGAAGTAGTCGGGAGCGCAGCTCAAATCTAGCGATCAATTTCACTCTGCAGCGGTCGACGTCAGGAAGTGGTTCGAAAGTCCAAGAGAGCTTGAAATCACGGAAAGGCGGGTCGTAAGAGGTGACGTCGATCCAGTCTGGCCTGTGCAGTGACGTCTTCGAGCCAAATCTCACCCGGATCGGCCCGAGAGCGAGGTCCTGATCCGTGTAATAGACATCACTGTCCCGCCGCTTAATGCGCGCCGATTTCCACCAGCGCAGAAACCTGGGATATCGCTCGACATCAGCGGCGAGATCGAACAGTTGCTCAGGGCTGTAAGACAGCAGGCGCTCTGCGCGTCGAGTGAGCATTGTCGTAACACCCCGCCGGTGTTTCCGTGCCCTTCACGCGGCGAGCGTTTAGTTAGACGCCAATCATCGTCAGGGCCGCGACGGTAACAAAGGTCAGCACGCCAGCGGTGCCGTAGCAAATCCACATCAACGTCAATCTGCCACCGGCATGCATATCGCGCAGCGTCAGAAAAATGCGCTCGGCACCGTGCCAGAAAAACAAAACGATTATACCGAACAAGATGACCTTGCCAAACGGGTTGTGGACGAACGAAAGCGCACGCGCGAACGACATGAAGTCGGGCGAAAGCCCAATGCCAGTCGGAGCGGCAAGACCAGTAATCACCACCAAAGCCGGGCCGGTGAGCGCCGCCAGCATGCCGCCGGCCCCGAACAGCAACCAGAATACCGGTGCGACCGATCGCTTCATGGCTGCACACATTCGGCAACGAGTAGGATGACGATGAAGGCCGCGACCGCCACGACTATGCCAGCGGCGGTGATCTCGTTTTGCGTTACGATCCGTCTCCCGATCACGAGGCGGGGCATGGTCTTTGGCATGATTTTGAACCACGTCCAGACATGTACAACCATGGCAATCAGGAACAACAGGTGCAGCGCTAGCGACCATGGGCTCTTGAGAAAATTGAGCCAGACGTCGTAAGCGCGCTCGCCGTTCGCGAGGCTGATGAGTCCGGCGAGCAGGATGAACGCATAGCCGGCGACGGCGATGCCGGTCGCCTCGCGCAGCGTATAGGCGAGATAGGTCCGACGCGCCCACCACAATGTGTCGGTGCGCCGCAGATAGGATCTGGGTCCGTTCACCGCGCGTCTCCATTCGATGCCGCGCCCCCCGAATGCGCCGGGCGGAGAAAACGCAGAAAAAAATCCAAGGCGCTCCTGGTCTTATTCTGGTTGACGGCATTGGCCGGATCGACTTGCTTGGGACAGACTTCGGAGCAATACCCCACGGCGGTGCAACTCCAGGCGCCGTTCTCCGTGTGGACGAGCTCCATGCGCTTCGCCTGCGCGCCATCCCGCGAGTCACCATTGTAGCGCTGAAGCAGCGCCATCGCGCCAGGACCGATAAAGTCAGGATTTTCGCCGAACTGCGGACAGGCCGCATAACACAGCATGCAGTTGATGCAATCGCTGAACGACTCGTACTGCGCAAGCTGCGTCGGGGTTTGCAGATATTCGCCTTCGTCCAGCCGCCGTGGTGTCTTCGGGATCAGATATGGATAAATATTTTCGATCTTCTTGACAAAGCCGCCGACCGTCACCACGAGGTCGCGCTCGATCGGAAAATGCGTTAGCGGCTCGATCCTGAGCGGGCCCGGATGATAATCACGCAGGAAGGTCATGCAGGCGAGTTTGGGCTCCGCGTCGATCATCATGCCGCAGCTACCGCAGATCGCCATCCGGCAGGACCAGCGAAAGCTGAGCGTGCCATCCAAATGATCCTTGATGTACTGGAGGCCCTGCAACACTGACATGTCGTTGGTAAAGGGTACGCGATAACGTTGCGGCACGGGCCGCGAATCCGTATCGGAGCGATAGCGCAGCACCTCGATCACGATCTCGCGTGAGCCGACACCCGCTTCAGACGGCATGCCTTGCCTCCTTGCCGACCTTTTCGATGCGCTCGGCCTCGGCGCCGTATGCACGCTTGCCGGGCGGCGAACGAGTGATAATGACAGGG
>DASSYU010000170.1:0-2387 GCA_035703125.1 Pseudolabrys sp.
ACTCCACACGATGCCTGAGTTCTTGTTCGCGTCCGAATAGTTATATCCGGGAATAGTTCCGGTTTTTCGGCCACCGAGACCGTTCATCAGCGGACCAACCTTATTTTTGGCAGTCTCGCCGACATCGTGACAGGGCGCACACTTTTTGAATGAATTCCCTCCAGCATCGAGATCCTGCGCGAGTCCGGTTGTCACGGAGCTTACACAGAATAAAGCAGCGACCATCAGCTTCGATTTAAACATCTCTGACCATTCCTTTAGATGGTCCGCCAAGCTGCTGCAAAGCGCAGCGCTCGAGTCAGATCCCCAACCAAAATATTAATAAGCATAATTGCTTCTAGGCAGGCCAGGCTTGACCTTGGTCAAGCCGAATAGCTTTTCTTCGGATGCAACGCGGCCCAACGTCACTCCGGATGCGAACCGAGCGCCTTGTGCAGGCGCGCGTCGTGGGTTTCGAAATGGCGTGAGAACCAGGCCTCCAGTTTCTCACCAAGCTCGGCGCTCGCGATTTCGTCATCTTCAAAATCATCCATGATGTCACGAATCTCGTCGAGCAGGCGCTCGTGATCGGCCTTGTGTTGGGTCAGCTGATCATATCGATGCTCGCGCATAAACCGCTCCTCGAGCGCAAAATGAGCTGAGATGCCGGTGAATAAATCACCGAAGAATGCACGAATTGAAATCTCGTCCCCTTTTGACTTGAGTTCGTCATGCAGCCGGTTAATCAGCGTGATCAACTCTTTATGCTCGTGATCAACGGCATCGATTCCGACGCTGTATTGATCCTTCCATTGCAATAGAGCCATGACCCTCGCTCCTTAGCGCAATATGAACTCACCGCTCTCGGCTCGAAAATCGATCACAAAAAGCTGGTCTGCCGTGAGCGCAACGGTGGCTCGCCGTTCGTGGTCAAACCCGTCGATCCGGGGCGTGTCGCGCATGCGCACGGCAATATTATAGCTTCCGGCCGGCACGACGAAACGCTCATAGACCTTTGACGGCCCGTCACCAGCGATACCGGTTGGCGGCAGGCTTGCTCGGAAGACCGTTTTTCCAGCCAAATCCAGCTCGACATAGATCGGGCGCCGGCCACGGGGGCACTCCTGTATACGGCGCATGTTCGGCGGAAGCTTCTGGATTTCCTCCGGCGTCAGGCGGCGACATTCGGCCTTGCGGTCGGCGCCATGGATGAAACTGAGCATGACGACGGCCGACCCCTGAGGAATCTGGCGGTAGATCGGCCAATCCGAGAATGCCGCAACGGCGGCAAACAGCGTCACAATCAGCAAGAATTGCGCCGCAATCCGAAGATAGGTCATGCCTCGCTCCCGACCTTTGTCAGCGCGTGGTCATTGCCCGCTTGCGCTGGACCCGGCGGCGATGCCTGCGGCGAGCGGAGTTTTTGACGCGGGCGTTGTGCGATCTCTTTTGTGAATGAGGCAATTTCCGCGGCGACGCGCCGGGCTTCGAGGGCCGACGCCCAGATCGTGGCGATTCGATCACGCGGCACGCGCGCCCGCAGATAGGGATCGCGCGTTCCGGCGATGCGCTGCTTGGTCCATTCGACGCCAAGGCGATTGAAGCAGGCGCTCTCAGCACAGCCGGCAACGACAATGCCGTCCGCTAGGTTTCGGCTCAGGACGAAGTCGAACAGCGACGGCGGTGCCATCGCGACGCAAGGCATGCGGACAGCGCCATCAAGACGCCGGCCGCCACCGTGGTCGCAGGCAAAGACCAGCACCCGCCCCGGTCCCGACAGCGCCGCTGCGGCCTCGATCGTCCGCTCCCGCAACGTCTTGAGATCGTAGTCAGGCAGGTCAATTCCGGTCTTGAGTTCCTCGCTGCGCCGGAACGGCGTCGAGGAAGGACACGCCCCCACGCATATGCCGCACGATACGCACAACGTGGGGTTCACTTGTGCCTGGGTCGGAAACGGCAGGTCGTCGGTGCGTCCAACCATACGGATTGCCTCGTATGGGCAATCTTCGGCGCAGCGGGCACATCCATTGCAGTGGTTCAGATCGACCTGAGCGGGCCGGGCCCGCCGTAACGGGGGTAACCACGGCATCAGGCCGATCATCAGCGAAAACGCGCCAAGGAACGCCCACACCCCTCCGCGGCCCCAGACCTCGGTCAGCGGATATAGCGGCAGATAAAACCAGTCGAGACCGACCTCCACCGGTGCTTTCGCAAGGTCAACATGTCCTTGCGACAGCGCGGGCTTCCACATGGACACGCCGATCAATGCGAGCAGCATCATTAGCGCCAGCGCCCGCGGCGGGTTCATTTTGGGCCGCGAGATGCGGAGGATGTGGACCCACATCAGAAAAAGAAGAAACAGAGGAACCGCTATGTGCATGAACACCATGAGTGTGAAAAAGCGGCTG
>DASSYU010000195.1:0-2604 GCA_035703125.1 Pseudolabrys sp.
AGGGATTGAACTTATGGGGAGTTTGAGTGCACTCGGAGGCGGTGTGATTGGCTACGTCGTGCCATTTCTGTTCGTATTGACGATCGTCGTTTTCTTTCACGAGCTTGGTCATTTCCTGATGGCCCGCCTGTGCGGGATCAAGGTGCTCGTATTCTCGGTCGGGTTTGGCCCTGAAATCGCCGGCTTCAATGATCGCTACGGAACGCGCTGGAAACTTTCCGCAGTTCCGCTCGGCGGTTACGTGAAGTTCTACGGCGACGACAATGCGGCAAGCGTGCCGGATCAGGCTGCTGCGGCGTCGATGTCGGATACCGATCGGAAAGACAGTTTCATGTTTCAGCCGGTGCGTTCGCGCGCAGCGGTAGTCGCTGCCGGGCCTATCGCGAACTTCGTGCTGGCGATCGCCATCTTTGCTGCCATTTTCATGACGGTCGGCAAGCAGACCACGAGCGCGCGGGTCGACACGGTGCAACCGGCCAGCGCGGCGGAGGTGGCCGGATTTAAGCCCGGCGATCTGGTGACCGCGATCAATGGCGAGAAAATCGAGAGTTTCTCCGACATGCAGCGCATCGTCAGCATCAGCGCTGGCGAAACGCTGTCGATCGAGGTGGACCGTGGCGGAGCGCCGATCACTCTCAAGGCGACACCCCAGCTCAAGGAACTCAAAGACAATTTTGGCAATGTCCATCGTCTGGGCGTGCTTGGCATCAGCCGGTCGATGTCGCCCGGTGACATTAAGACGGAAAAAGCCGGACCGCTGCGCGCCGTCGTCATGGGGGCGCAGGAAACGTGGTTTGTGGTCGACCGGACGCTTGCATACATTGGCGGGGTCTTTGTGGGCCGAGAAGCCGCCGATCAGCTTGGCGGGCCGATCCGGATTGCCCAGGTTTCGGGACAGGTCGCGACGGCCGGATTCACAGCGCTGATCCATCTTACCGCCGTTCTGTCCGTTTCGATTGGTCTACTGAACCTGTTCCCCATCCCTCTGCTCGATGGCGGTCACCTTTTGTTCTACGCAATCGAAACGATTCGTGGCCGGCCGTTGTCGGAGCGAGCACAGGAAGTCGGCTTCCGGATTGGCTTGGCCGTCGTCGTGATGTTGATGATTTTTGCAACCTTTAATGACATTCTGCGCCTGGCTACCTCCTGACCGTTGCTGACGGGCAACTTTTTGATGGAAAAGGGGAAGTTCGGGTTGGGTTTCGTTTGCAGCGCCCAGAAAACGCTGTAAAAAGTCCGCATATGCCAGCCCGGATCGTGTCGAATCCGCAGTGGGGGCGGCCGCATGGATTATAAGGGCGCGTAGCGCATGGGAATTTGTGTGCGGGGAGTTCGAGGATGGGTGGCTAGCTGCCTTATCCTCGGCGGCATACTTATCGGCGCCGGCGGGGGGGCGGTCTTGTCCACGGGCGCCGCCGTGGCCCAAACGGTCAATTCCATCGTGGTCGAGGGTAATCGCCGGGTCGAGGCAGATACCATCCGTTCCTATTTCCGGCCCGGCCCGGGTGGCCGGCTGGGCCCCGAGCAGGAAGATGAAGCGCTCAAGGCCATAGTCGCGACCGGCCTTTTTTCCGATGTCCGCATCAGCCATTCCGGCGGCCGTATCGTGGTGACGGTAGTCGAGAATCCTGTGATCAACCGGGTCGCGTTCGAGGGCAACAAAAAGGCCAAAGACGAGCAGCTCTTGGCGGAAACCCAGTCAAAGCCGCGCGGCACGCTCTCGCGCCCGACTGTGCAGGCCGACGTGCAGCGCATCATCGAAGTTTATCACCGCAGCGGCCGCTTCGACGTTTCGGTCAATCCGAAGATCATCGAACTGCCGAACAACCGTGTCGACCTGGTGTTCGAGATCAGAGAAGGCGACAAGACCGGCATCAAGGACATCGTGTTTGTCGGCGCAAAGGCGTTTTCGCACGGCCGGCTGAAAGACGTCATCAAGACATCGGCGAGCAACCTGCTGAGCTTTTTGCAGACGACCGATATTTACGACGCCGACCGCGTCGAGGCGGACCGCGACCTGCTGCGCAGGTTTTATCTGAAGCACGGCTACGCCGATGTGCGGATCATTTCGGCGGTCGGCGAATACGATCCTGCCAAGAAGGGCTTCATCGTCACATTCACGATTGACGAAGGCAGCCAGTACCGCGTGGGGACCGTGGATGTCGTATCCAACGTCCGCGCGATCGACCCGGCACTTTTGCGGGGTCAGGTCAAGCTCAGCCCGGGCAACGTCTACAACGCGGATCTCGTCGAAAGGAGCATCGAATCGATGACGATCCAGGCGGCGCGCCAAGGCTATGCCTTTGCCAACGTTCGCCCGCGCGGCGACCGCAGTTTTGAGACCAAAACGATCAATCTGGTGTTTGTCGTCGAGGAAGGCGCGCGCGCTTACATCGAGCGCATCAACATCCACGGCAACACGCGCACGCGCGACTATGTGATCCGCCGCGAATTCGACCTGGGCGAGGGCGATGCCTACAACAGGGCATTGATCGATCGTGCCGAACGTCGCCTGAAGAACCTGAACTACTTTAAGTCTGTCAGGATAACGAACGAGCCCGGCTCGGCGCCCGACCGCGTGGTGGTCAACGTCAATGTTGAAGA
>DASSYU010000226.1:0-2978 GCA_035703125.1 Pseudolabrys sp.
CGCTCAAATCCACGATTTTCTTCTGCTGTTTTCGGTCAACCGCGCCGCGCTTTATTCGTATGGCTCGCAGAAGTTGATGCGGCGGGCGTGGCGCAGTCTGCGCCGCTGGCATCAGGCCAACCCGATCGGGCTTGCCGCCGCTCATGCCCGCCACCATTACGACGTTCCGATCGAACTCTACCGCCTGTTCCTCGACGATCAGCTGCAATATTCCTGCGCTTATTTTCGCGACCCCGAGCACGACACGCTCGAGCAGGCACAGCATAACAAGCTGGTCCACGCCACCAACAAATTGCAATTAAAGCCCGGCATGACCGTCGCCGAGATCGGCTCTGGCTGGGGCGGCTTCGCCATTCATCTTGCGCGCGAAAGGGGTGCCCGTGTCACTGCGGTCAACGTTTCGCCCGAGCAGATCAAGATAGCGCGCGCTAATGCGGAGGCTGCCGGCGTTTCCGACCGTGTCGAGTTTCGTGAGCTGGACTATCGGCAGTTCACCGGCCAGTTTGACCGCGTTGTCTCGGTTGGCATGATGGAACATGTCGGCGCGCGACATTTCGACGAATATTTCCGGAAGATCCGCGAGCTGCTGACGCCTGACGGCTATGCTTTCATCCACTGCATTGGCCGGATGTCGCCGCCCGGCACGACCGGCCCGTTCATCCGCAAATACATTTTTCCCGGCGGGTATGTGCCCGCACTATCGGAAACCTTCGCGGCCACCGAGCGCTGCGGTCTGTGGTGCAGCGACATGGAAGTGCTGCGGCTGCATTATCATCACACGGTCAAGCATTGGCGTGAGCGCTTCGCCAAAAATCGGGCTCAGGCGGTGGCGATCTGCGATGAAAGATTTTGCCGGATGTGGGAATTCTATCTCGCTGCCGTCGAGCTCGAATTCCTTCACGGCTCGCACATGGTGTTTCAATTGTTGCTTTCGACGAAGCGTGACGCGGTGCCGATCACGCGCGATTTCATGGTCGACGCCGAACGGAAAGCGGACATGGCGCCGACATCTCGTCGTGTCCGCTAATGGTCAAAGGCGCGCAGCATACTCCTGTACGCCGACGAAACGGGATTCCAGCGCGGGCGATTTTGTGGCGATTTTGTGTGGAGATTTTGTAGTGAGTGCCGTGCTCGCGCAGTCGCACGTCTACATAAAAATTTTCGGTACGATGTTACTCGCTTTGCTGCATTTTCGGCACAGAACGGCGCGAAGTTGTGCAAACGATTTGATTTTATGAAGCCTGGTTGAGGCGCGCGGATTAAGAATAGCGCCATGGGTCTTCCCGACCGCATCTGGCACAGGAAATAGCAAGGGGAATTGAATCATGCGAAAATCGTCAGTGACGCTGCTTGTTGCCGCGATTGCTATGGCTGCAAGTCAAGCATCGGCCGCCGACCTGCCGCGCAAGGCGCCAGCCTACGTACCGCCGCCGCCACCGCCGCTGACCTGGACCGGGTGCTACATCGGCGCGAACGTTGGCGGAATACGGGGACGCTTCGAACTGGAAGGTCCGTTTGGTGGTGAAGCCTCTCGGACTGGCGACTGGGGCTTTGCTGGCGGCCTTCAGATCGGGTGCGATTATCAATTTGCCGGGACCGGCTTCGTGGTCGGCTTCCGCAACATGTTCGATGGGACAACCAACAACAGAGAGCGGAACTTCACAATCGATGCCGCAGCTCTTGGAACCGCAACTGGAACGGTCGAATTCCATAATCGATGGTTCGATGCCCTGACGGGCCGGATCGGCTATTCGTGGGGCCCTGGGCTGCTCTACTTTCAGGGCGGCGCGGTCTGGAGCCGTGTCGAGGCAGACATAACGGTGGCCACTACTCCGATCGGACCGGCCCCACTTACAACCGTTACAACCGGCTCCTTTTCCGATACCAAAACCGGCTGGACGGTTGGCCTTGGCGGCGAATATAGATTCGCGCCCAACTGGTCAGTCTTTCTGGAGGGAAACTACTACGACTTCGGTTCGCGCGATCGGGTCGTATTTACCCCCGTCGCCACCGCCTGTGTGGCTGGCTGTTTATTCAGCGGCAAGACGACTGCGGCCAGTGTCCTGGTCGGCGTGAACTACAGATTCACAGGGTTATGAACTCTCTGACTCAGTCAGAGCTAACCAAAACCCCGAGCTTCATCAGCTCGGGGTTTTCTAATTGAGTGTTTTGCTAGAGCACACGCGTGCTGAGGCCGACTACAGCCGCTCCGTTGCCTTTTCGAGCCACCTGCGTGTCGGCGGATCAACCAGCGCACCGATCACCTCGTGCACGCGTGCGTGGTAGCTGTCGAGCCAGGTCCGCTCCTTGCTCGTCAACATGCCCGGATCGATCAGCCGCCTGTCGATCGGCGCGAGCGTCAGCGTCTCGAAGGCATTGAGCGGCTTTTCGGCGCCGACCGGCTCGGGCGCCGCGATCACCAGCACAAGATTTTCGATGCGGATGCCGTAGGCGGCGGTTTTGTAATAGCCGGGCTCGTTCGACAGGATCATGCCGCGCCGGAGCGCGACGTGACCGAGCTTGGAGATGCGTGCCGGCCCTTCGTGCACCGACAGATAGCTGCCGACGCCGTGGCCGGTCCCGTGATCGAAATCGAGGCCGGCCTGCCAGAGCGCCGTGCGCGCCAGCGGGTCGAGCTGGGCACCGCTCGTGCTCTCGGGAAAGATCGCGGTAGCGATAGCGATATGGCCCTTGAGCACGCGGGTGAAACGGTCGCGCATCTCGTCGCTCGGCGCGCCGACAATGACCGTGCGCGTGATGTCAGTGGTGCCATCCTCATATTGTGCGCCTGAATCGACCAGCAGCAGCTGGTTCTTGGCGATCCGCCGATTGCTGGCCTTGGTCACGCGATAATGGACGATGGCTCCGTTCGGCCCGGCGCCCGCGATGGTCGGGAAGGAAATATCCTTGAGCGCGCCGGTGTCACGGCGAAAGCTTTCGAGTGCCGCAACGACGTCGATTTCGGTCAGCTTCCCGCC
>DASSYU010000323.1:0-2140 GCA_035703125.1 Pseudolabrys sp.
AAAATTTGCGCGATCCCGGATTGCGTGAGGATGCCCATCGTGCGTCCGAGCTTGTGACCGACGAACTGATCGCGGCAGATAAGCGTCTGGATGTGATTGGAGGAAGTGCGGGCGCCATCCTTTGCCTGCTCCGTCTTTACCATGACGGGCAATCCGAGGCGGTGTTTCGCCGCGCGGTCAAGTGCGGCGAACATTTGCTCGCACAACGCCGGCTTGGGGAGCCGGGGCGGCGCAGTTGGGTGGGGCAGGGCCTGGGTTCACGCCCGCTCAACGGAATGTCACACGGTGCGGCCGGATTTGCATATGCGCTCGCCTCTTTGTCGGCTGCGACCGGGCGGGAAGATTTCGCTGCGGCTGCGCAAGAGTGCGTTGACTTTGAGAATTCCAGCTTCAGCCCGCAGCGTGGCAACTGGCCCGATTTGCGTGTCGAGGGTGGGGAAGCCTGGCCCTGTCAGTGGTGTCACGGGGCGCCCGGCATAGGCCTTGGAAGGATTGGCATGGCTCGCCTGCCAAGAATAAGCCGCGCGGTCTTGGAAGCCGATGTTCAAGGTGCAGTCGACGGCACACAAGCTGCATGGCCTTTGTCCCTCGATACGTTGTGTTGCGGGACGCTGGGCAGCGTCGAATTCTTGTGCGAGGCGGGTGATCTGCTTGGACGCAACGATCTTCAAGAGCTTGCCAAACGTGAATTGGCCAGCGTGCTGCAATACGCAACGGATAAAGGCGACTACGGTTGGAACAGCGGAGAGCGGCGATTCAATTTAGGCCTCTTCCGCGGCATGGCCGGGGTCGGTTACACCGCCTTGCGGCAGATCGCCCCTTCATTGCCCAACGTGCTTATCTTCGAGTGACCGACCGGTCGCCTGTCCTAGCCGGTGAGAATTGCGCCGAACGTCCGGCGAACCGCGATGAAATGTCGCCTCAGGCCAGCTTCTGATGGCCGTTCGGCGACACACTTTATAGGCGGGTCTTGCCGTTGTGCGCTTGCCGCGCGACTATGGCGCCAACGAAGAAGACGTCCAAATCCGATACTTGGTAAGGGAGGGCTTATGAGTACAGCTCCGAAACTTTCAGCTCTGGTTGTGGCACTCATTCTTGGTGCCGCAGCAGGGGCCGCCGACGCAAAGGACAAGGTGAAGGTCGGGTTCATCGGCCCGCTGACCGGCGGCACGTCCGCGAACGGACTCGGCGGGCGCAACTCTGCCGATCTGGCGGTTCGCCTGCGCAACGCGGACCCGAAATCAAAATATGAATATGAAATAGTCGTGCTTGACGACGAGTGCAAGCCGAACGTCGCGGTACAGGTTGCGACCAAAATGGCGGCCGACAAGGATATTGTTGCCGGCGCCACGCACTATTGTTCGGCGGCGGCGATCGCGACCGTTGACACCTATCATAAATTCGGTTTCCCCGTGATCGTCTGGGGAGCGGTGCTTCCTGACATCACCTATCGCAACAAGTACGCGGAGGTTCATCGCGTCAACGGCACGATGATCAACCAGAACGATGCCAACGCTGAATTGATTTCCAAGCTTGGCTACAAGACCATCGCCGTCATTCATGACACGACCGATTACGGCAAGGGTCATAACGAGTATTTCAGCAAAGCGCTGGCCAAAATCGGCAAGGCCAACATCGTTGGCACATTTGGTGTCACCGCTGACCAGCAGGACTTCGCCGCCGAGCTCACCAAGATCAAGGCGCTCAACCCCGACGTCATCTATTTTGGCGGCCTGACCCCCATCGGCGTGCGAATCCGCTCGCAGATGGACAAGCTCGGCATCAAGGCTGTGTTTGACGGCACGTCGGGCATTGTGTCGGACGCCTATATCCAGGGGCTGGGACCGCTGGCCGAAGGCAGCTTGGCCTTCCGTGAGGGTGCGGCGACCGAAAAGCTTCCCGGCGGCAAATTCTTCATGGAAAAATACAACGCCCAGAAATACGACAACCCGCCCGAAGCCTACGGCGCTTTTGCCTACGTGGCGATGGACATGATCCTGGATACGATCGAGAAGGTCGGGCCTGACCGGAAAAAGGTCATCGCAGAACTCGCCAACGTAAAAGACCGGGACTCCATCGTCGGAAAGATTACGTTCGACGATCATGGGCAGAATACGGTGCCCGTCATCACGAAGTACGT
>DASSYU010000356.1:0-9125 GCA_035703125.1 Pseudolabrys sp.
CCTGTTCGGAAGTGTTCTTAAGGGCCGTCGTCCCTGCCGATAGCTATTGACCATGGCCAAACGAAAACGTCCGCGCGTCAGCGCAAAATCAAAGAAAAAGACGGTACGGAAGTCCGTCCGGCGCAAGGCAAAGCCGGCCGCTGCGCCAGCCAAAGGCAAGTGGGTCTATGGCTTCGGCGACGGCCGCGCCGAAGGCAAAGCCTCGATGCGCAACCTGCTCGGCGGCAAAGGGGCGGGGCTCGCCGAAATGGCAAATCTCGGCCTCCCGGTCCCGCCGGGCTTCACGATCACCACCGACGTCTGCACTTACTATTACACGCACGACAAGCAATACCCGAAAGACCTGCGCGGCCAGGTTGAGAAGGCGCTGGCCCAGGTCGGCCGCATCACCGGCAAGATCTTCGGCGACAAGTCCAACCCACTGCTGGTCTCGGTGCGGTCGGGGGCACGCGCTTCGATGCCAGGCATGATGGATACCGTTCTCAATCTGGGACTCAATGACCAAACCGTCGAAGCGCTCGCAAAAAGATCAGGTGACCGGCGCTTCGCCTATGACAGCTATCGGCGCTTCATCACGATGTATTCGGACGTTGTTCTTGGCGTCGGCCATGAACACTTCGAGGAATTGCTCGACCACCACAAGGAGCGGCAGGGATACAGCCTCGATACCGACCTTTCGGCTGATGACTGGGCCGAACTCGTGGTGCGCTACAAGAAGCGGGTGAAGGACGAGCTGGGCCGCGACTTCCCGCAGGATCCGAATGAGCAGCTCTGGGGCGCAATCGGCGCCGTGTTCGGCTCGTGGATGAACCAGCGCGCCATCACCTACCGCAAGCTTCACAACCTTCCTGAAAGCTGGGGCACGGCCATCAACGTGCAGGCCATGGTTTTCGGCAACATGGGCGATACTTCGGCGACTGGCGTCGCCTTCACGCGCAACCCGTCGACAGGCGAAAAGAAGCTTTACGGCGAATTTCTCATCAACGCGCAAGGCGAGGACGTCGTCGCCGGCATCCGCACGCCGCAGGAAATCAGCGAGGAGGCACGCAAGGAAGCGGGCTCCGACAAGCCGTCGATGGAATACACGTTGCCGAAGGCCTATGCGGAGCTCAAGCGCATCTACAACTTGCTCGAGCGCCACTACCGCGACATGCAGGACCTTGAGTTCACCGTCGAGCAGGGCAAGCTATGGATGTTGCAGACGCGCTCGGGAAAGCGCACGGCCAAGGCCGCGCTGCGGATCGCGGTCGAGCTTGCCAATGAGGGGCTGATCTCCAAAAGCGATGCGGTGTTGCGCATTGATCCGCTCACCCTCGACCAACTGCTGCACCCGACCATCGACCCGCGCGCGCATCGGCGGGTTATCGCCACGGGCCTGCCGGCGTCGCCCGGAGCCGCCAGCGGCGAGATTGTTTTTTCGCCGGATGAAGCAGCGCAACTCAAGTCCGACGGCAGGAAGGTCGTTCTGGTGCGCGTCGAGACGTCGCCGGAAGACATCCACGGAATGCATGCGGCCGAGGGAATCCTCACCACACGCGGCGGCATGACCTCGCATGCTGCCGTCGTCGCGCGCGGCATGGGCAAGCCTTGCGTCTCGGGCGCGGGCTCGCTGCGCGTCGACTATGCCGGAGGCTCGATGACGGCCGGCGGACAGACGTTCAAAAAAGGCGACTACATCACGGTTGACGGATCGACCGGCCAGGTCCTGGCCGGCAAGGTCGACATGATCGAGCCGCAGCTGTCCGGAGAATTTTCCACCCTGATCGGCTGGGCCGACAAGGTTCGCAAGCTGGGCGTGCGCGCCAATGCCGATACGCCGACCGACGCGAAAGCGGCAGTCCGTTTCGGCGCCGAAGGCATCGGCCTCTGCCGCACCGAGCACATGTTCTTCGATGAGGATCGGATCCAGGCGGTGCGCGAAATGATTCTCGCCGACGACGAGAAAACGCGCCGCGCGGCGATTGCCAAATTGCTGCCGATGCAGCGCGCCGACTTCGTCGAATTGTTCGAAATCATGGCCGGGCGGCCGGTGACGATCCGGCTGCTCGATCCGCCGCTGCATGAGTTCCTGCCGCATGGCGAGAAGGAAATCGCGGAGGTTGCCGCCGCCATGGGCGCTGATCCGGCGAAACTCGCGGCGCGCGCCAGCGAGCTCTCCGAATTCAATCCGATGCTCGGGTTCCGCGGCTGCCGTATCGCCATCGCCTACCCGGAAATCGCCGAGATGCAGGCACGCGCGATCTTCGAGGCGGCGGTCGATGCCGCCAGGCGCACCGGTAAGCCGGTGGTGCCGGAGGTGATGGTTCCGCTGATTGCCACCAGGGCCGAATTTGACCTGGTCAAATCGCGCATCGATGCAATGGCGCAGGCGGTCGCGAAGGAAAAGGGCGCCAAGGTCACCTATCAGGTCGGCACCATGATCGAGCTGCCGCGCGCCTCGCTGATGGCGGGCGAGATCGCCGAAACCGCCGAATTTTTCTCGTTCGGCACCAACGATCTCACGCAAACGACCTTCGGCATTTCGCGCGACGACGCGGCGAGCTTCCTCGGCATCTATACCGCGCGCGGAATTTTGCCGGTCGATCCGTTCGTATCGATCGACACGCAGGGCGTCGGCGAACTCGTGAAGATCGGGGTCGAGCGCGGCCGCAAGGTACGGCCGAAGCTCAAGGTCGGCATCTGCGGCGAACATGGCGGCGACCCTGCCTCGGTCGCCTTCTGCCATGAGGCCAAGCTTGACTATGTGTCGTGTTCACCGTTCCGCGTGCCGATCGCGCGCCTTGCCGCGGCCCAGGCTGCGCTTGGCAAAGCCGTCGCCAGTCAGGCTTAGCGCGCGTCCCCAATGGCGATCTTCGACCTGAAAAATCGAGTCGCCTTCGTGACCGGCGGCAATGGAGGCATTGGGCTTGGCATGGCCAAAGGTCTGGCCGGGGCCGGCGCTTCGATCGTTATCGCCGGTCGAAACAAGGCCAAGGCGCAAACGGCTCTGTCGGAGCTTCGGTCGCTGGGGGCGCCGGCCGAATTTGTTGATCTGGATGTTCTGGACGAAACGTCGTGCCGCCAGGCAATCCAGAATGCGGTCGAGCGATTTGGCCGTCTCGACATCCTCGTCAACAACGCAGGGACCACGGTCCGCAAGCAGCCAGAAGATCTGACGGCGCAGGAATGGCATCTGGTGATGGACACCAATCTCACCGGCGCATTTCTGTGCTCGCAGGCCGCCCATCCTCATATGGTCCGCGCTGGCGGCGGTAAGATCATCAATATCGGATCGATGATGTCGGTGTTCGCCTCGTCCTATGCCGCGCCTTACGCCGCAAGCAAGGCCGGCATCGTGCAGCTGGCGAGATCAATGGCGGTCGCCTGGGCGAAGGACAATATCCAGGTCAACGCGATATTGCCCGGATGGATCGATACCGAGCTTACCCAAGGGGCCCGGAAGCAGGTCCAGGGACTGCACGAGAAGGTGTTGGCCCGCACGCCGGCTCAGCGCTGGGGAGTCCCCGGAGACTTTGCGGGAATTGCCGTGTTCCTGGCGTCGCAGGCCTCGGACTTCGTCACCGGTGTGGCGATCGCCGTGGACGGCGGCTATTCAACTCAGGTCTGACACAAGATAGTGGCTGCAAGAGCCTAGACGGCCACCTTGCCGAGGAAGTCCCCGACTTCGACCCGCAGGTCGGCGACCGCACGCTCCACCGCTTCGGAGGCATCACGCACGACCTCGGCCGAGCTGCGGGTCTGCGTCGCGGCGCCGGCGACCTCACCAAGCACCGCCACGACGTGATTTGTGCCCTCGGCCGCGCTTGTGACGCTGCGCGAGATTTCGCCGGTTGCCAGGTTCTGCTGCTCGACCGAAGCGGCGACGACCGACGTATTGCCATTGATCTCCTGCATCCGCGCGGCGATCTGCCGGATCGCTTCGACCGCGCCCGAAGTCGATTCCTGGACAGCGAGAATATGACTGGCGATGTCCTCGGTAGCCTTGGCCGTCTGTACCGCAAGCGATTTCACCTCAGACGCGACCACGGCAAAGCCCTTGCCGGCTTCGCCTGCACGCGCCGCCTCGATGGTGGCGTTGAGCGCAAGCAAATTCGTCTGCCCGGCAATGTTGCGGATGAGCTTGACCACGTCGCCGATCTTCTGCGCGCCGTCCGCGAGACCTGCAATTTCACCATCGGTCGCACGCGCCTCGTTGGTCGCAAGCCCGACGACATTGCTGGTTTGCGTTAGCTGGCGGCTGATCTCACCGATTGATCGCGACAACTCGTCTGCCGCAACCGCAGCAGTTTCCACGTTCGCGGAAGCTTCGTTGAAGGCCTGCACCGCGCTCTCAGCCTGCTGCGAGGTGTGCTCGGACGAGCCGAACAAGGCGCGCGCGGTCGACCGCATAGCCGTGGCACTACTGCTGACGCTGGACAGGAGTTTCTCGATATTCGGACGGAACGAGGCGATGGCAGAGTCGATTGTCGCACGCCGCTGCTCCTGGCTGCGGATGGCGGCGCGTTCCTGCTCGACATGGCGCTGCTCCGTCACGTCCTCGTGCGTGGAGACCCAGCCGCCCCCTGCCAAAGGCTCGTTCTTGGCAAGCACGATGCGGCCATCGCTTGCTTGGACGTAATGTGACTGGCTCGTGCCCTGCGTCATCGCGTCGAGAATTTTCTGCACGTAGCTGTCGACGTCGCCGGAAAACAGCCCGGTCTCCTTTCGATATTCGATCAGCCTCTTGAGCGTGCAGCCCGGTTTCACGACCTTGGGATCAAGTTTGTACATCTCAAGGTAGCGAGCATTGACCAGGGTAATGCGACCCTGCGCGTCGAACATGTTCAAGCCCTGGGACATGTTGTTCAGGGCAGTCGAGATCCTGCGGTTCTGGTTGCGCAGGCGCCGGTAGGCGAGGTAGGCCAGCACGAAGGCGACAAAGCACACGCCGACGATTACCTGTTGACCTGCGACAGTCGACGGTAGGAGGGACACGAACATGCTGGTCCTAGAATTACCTCTGGCGATATTGGGATGCAGCGATTGCGATATAGTTAATTATTCTTTCCCATTCGTTGACGGTCGTGCGGGATACCATTTGGTGTGATTTTTCCGGACACAACGGCAGGGCGCGGACCGGCGGGATGAACCGGAGCGGAAGACTTTTGGGCTACTGGTATGGCGCGGTCTGCATCGTGGGGCTCGGCTTCGGCCTGCTGGGCGAGCGGCGGCCGTTCGGACAGAGCATCCTCGCGCATCCATTCATCGTCTATGCCTTTGTGCTGGCAGCCGGCCTGCTCGTTATTCGCGTCGTTCGGCAGCGGCCGGTGCCAGAACTCATCCCGGAGCGCGCGCTCGGTCTCGGGTGTGCCGCGGGCGTTGCCCTCTTCCTCGCCGGGAACTTCATTGCCGCGCATCTCGTCGGCCGTTGACCAAGCGTTTACGACAACGCCGCGCGCCCGCCCGCGGTTAACGCCTTCGCAAGGTTAATCGGTTCATAAAAAAACATGTCGCGTTGTCGCCACCCGGCGGCGGGCGGTGGCAGGACGTTGCGTTGTGGCGTTGAGCGGACGGGGAGCAGTTTCGCCTTTGCGTCGGCGGCCGAGTGCTGCGTCGTTCGGCATTGGGCTGGCGCTGCTCGCGGTCTTCCCGGACATGATCGGTTTTCAGGATCTCGGGGCCTTGCTTGCGCGGCAGCCGGCCGTCGCCAAGCGCTGGCAGCAGCATCTCATCGCATCGCCGTTCGGCACGATCCATGCGGCCACGTTCAGCTTGCCGCGACCGATCGGCACCAGCATTCCGCATCCGCCGATCTATGCCCTGGCGAATTTTGACCCGGCCGATATTACCGGCTCGATCGGGAGGCAGTTGCTCGGCGATCCGATGGCGCCGATCCAGTTTCCGAAACCCAATCGCAAGGCCAAGCGCGACTCCCTGGTTGCGCGCCCGCGCGATCCGATGCCGCCGCTGCCGCCGGCGCTTGCGATCGAGTCCGTGCCGCAGGCCGAGGTCGACGCCTCGCTTAAGAAAGACGAAAACGCGCGCTTCGATCCATACGCACAATATGAATTTGTCCCGGCTCCCGATCAGAGGACTGCAACGCCGGACGTCGATATTCCATATGCGGACATTCCACCGGCAAACTTGACGCCGACGGCGCCACAGAACGCACCGCGCAAAGATGCGGCGCAACTGTTTTTCGGCGTCGACTCGATGGTAGCCGGGGGTGGAACGATCGCGCCAAAAATAGCGCCAAAAATCGTGCCGTGGGCGCCGGGTGAGGCACCGGTCGTGCTCGCGTCACGCGGCGATCCGGATATCAAGCAGTCGGCTCTGTCACCGTCGTTGTCAGGCGACGAAAACAAGGGCGGCGAAAGCGTCGCGAGCAAAGGCGAGGTGACTGGCATAGACCAGCGGCCGCGATCTCCGGCCGAGCGGCTCGCGCTCAGGGGGACCGCGCGTACCAAGGCCGAGAAGTGTCTTGCCAATGCCGTCTACTTCGAGGCGCGTGGCGAATCCGTCCGCGGCCAGATCGCGGTGGCGCAGGTTGTCATGAACCGCGTCTTCTCACCATTCTATCCAAACGATGTCTGCGGCGTGGTCTATCAAAATTCCGGTCGGCACTTGGCGTGCCAGTTCACCTTCGCCTGCGATGGCATCCCCGACATCGTCACAGAACCCGACGCCTGGGAGCGCGCCAAGCGGATTGCGCGCGACATGCTCGACGGCAAGCTCTGGATGCCGGAGGTCTCGAAATCGACCCACTACCACGCCTATTGGGTCCACCCGGATTGGGTTAACGAGATGAAGAAAGTCTATAGGCTTGGCGTGCATACCTTCTATCGCCCGCGCGCATGGGGCAACGGCGAGGATGAACCGACCTGGGGCGATCCTGCGGAAACCGAGAAAGAGGCCGCCAAGGAAGAAGCGCAAGGCCCGGTAAGTCACAGCAAAGAATGGCTTAAATCGGAAGAAGGGCTGGCGTCGCTGCGCCAGAGCGCCCGCAAATAACGTTTCATCCAAACGGCGCATGTGCCGTGCAAATACGGCCGATCACGAATTTTCGTTTTGGCGGCGCCGGATGAGCCTATATGTTCCGCGCAAGCATTTCGGCCGGAGCAATTCGATGTCAGTGCAATCGACGACGGGGAAGACGATCGCGGTGAGCGCATGGCGCACGCCGCTGGTCATCATCACCTGCGGTTGCCTGATCGGTGCGATCGGCTTCGGCCCGCGAGCGGCGCTCGGCCTGTTTCTCACGCCGATGTCGTCAGCCTTCAGCTGGGGCCGCGACGTGTTCGCGCTCGCGCTTGCCCTGCAGATCCTGATCTGGGGCGCGGCGACTCCCTTCGCCGGTGCGATTGCCGATCGCTTCGGCACGCTGCGCGTTTTGTCATTCGGCGCGGTGCTCTATTGCTCTGGACTCGTGCTGATGGCGCATTCGACCACGCCCGGCATGCTCGATTTTTCCGCCGGCGTTCTCACCGGTCTCGGCATTGCAGGCACGTCGTTCACGCTTGTTCTGGCAGCGTTCAGCAAATTGATGCCGCTTGAGTGGCGTGGCTTTGCTTTCGGCGTCGGGACGGCCGCCGGCTCATTCGGACAATTCCTGTTCTCGCCGCTGGCGGTCGGGCTGATCAGCATTCTCGGTTGGCAGCATGCATTGATCGCGCTCGGCATCTTCACGCTTCTCATGATTCCGTGCGCGTTCGGCGTGCGCACGCCGCCGATGGATGTTGCCGTAACTCCGGGCGGCGCGCAGAAACAATCGCTGGTGCAGGCGCTGTCAGAGGCTTTCGGCCATCGCAGCTACGTCCTGCTTGTGATCGGCTTCTTCACATGCGGCTTTCAGCTTCTGTTCATCACGGTGCATCTGCCGTCATATCTCGTAGACCGCGGGCTATCGGTCGATGCCGGCGCCTGGACTATCGGCGTCATCGGCCTGTTCAACATCTTCGGCTCGATCGCCGCCGGCTGGCTCGGCGACAAGATGCCCAAGCGTTATCTGCTTTCGATCATCTATCTGTTGCGCTCGCTGGCCGTTGCAGTCTTTATTTCTCTTCCCGTCACATCAGTTTCGGCGATCGTTTTCGGCGCGTCGATGGGCCTGCTTTGGCTTTCGACCGTGCCGCCGACGTCCGGGCTCGTCGCGTTGATGTTCGGCACGCGATGGATGGCCACTTTGTTCGGCTTTGCGTTTTTCAGCCATCAGGTCGGTGGGTTCCTCGGCGTATGGCTCGGCGGGGTGCTGTTCGAGCGCACCGGTTCCTACGAGGTGATCTGGTGGCTGTCGATTGCGCTCGGCGTCATCTCGGCGGTCATCAATCTTCCGATCGTTGAAAAGCCGGTCGTCCGCGCCGCCCCGGTTCCCGCCTGACGCTTGCGCCCGGGCGCGTGCCGCGCCATGAATGCCGGGGATGAACCGGCGAGGCGCACGTGGCGGCATTCAAGGCGATAGTGATTGAGAAGGCTGAGAGCGGCACGAGGGCCGCTCTGACCGATTTCGACGAAGCCAACCTGATGGACGGCGACGTGACCGTCCGCGTCGAATATTCGACGATCAACTACAAGGATGGCCTCGCCATCACCGGCAAGGCGCCGGTGGTGCGACGCTTTCCAATGATCGCGGGTATCGACTTTGCGGGTACGGTGGAATCGTCCACCAGCGCGGCATGGAAACCCGGCGACAAGGTCGTCCTCAACGGCTGGGGCTGCGGCGAGACGCATCTCGGCGCCTACGCCGAAAAATCACGCGTGAAGGGCGATTGGCTCGTGCCGCTGCCGAAGACGATGAGTACGCGCGAGGCGATGGCGATTGGCACCGCCGGCTATACGGCAATGCTGGCGGTGATGGCGCTTGAGCGCCATGGTGTCACTCCTTCGAGCGGTCCGATCGCGGTGACCGGTGCGGCCGGTGGCGTCGGGTCCGTCGCGATTGCGGTTCTGTCCAAGCGCGGGTTTGCAGTCCACGCGGTGACCGGCCGTCCCCAGGAGGCTGACTACCTGAAAGGGTTGGGCGCCACAGAGATCGTCGAGCGCAAGGAGTTGGCCGGCCCGGCAAAGCCACTTGCGAAAGAGCGGTGGGCTGGCGCGATCGATGCGGTCGGTTCGACCACGCTGGCGAATCTGCTGTCCATGACCCGCTA
>DASSYU010000412.1:0-12518 GCA_035703125.1 Pseudolabrys sp.
CGCGCGCGAGCGACTTGGTGAAAGCAATAAGCCCGCCTTTGGCGCCAGCATAAACCGTCTCGCCGCTGCTCCCGACGCGCCCAGCGTCGCTGGCAATGTTGATGATCTTGCCACCGTTGGCGGCGATCATCGGCGGCAGCAGTACTTGCGTCAGATGCGCCGGACCAGCGAAGTTGATCGCAATCACGCGGTTGATGAAGTCCGGCGAGTTCTGAAGATAGGGTTGAATATCGCCCCAGCCCGCGCCGTTCACCAAAATGTCGACGCGTGGATACCTTTTCAGCACTTCGGCTGCGGCAGCCCGGATCGTTTCCGAATTGCCCATGTCGATGGCAGCGAAATCCACCTTGAGATTGGTGCCGGCGGCGTCCTTCTTGAGCTCGGCACCTTTTTCGGCGTTGAGGTCCGCGCAGATCACGGTTGCACCGGCGCGGGCAAACGCCATCACCGTTGCTTTGCCGATCCCGGAAGCGCCGCCGGTAACCAAAGCAATCTTTTCGTCGAATCTCATCGCGACGCTCCTCTTTTCTTCTGCTTCGAAGATTCGGCCGCACCGCCAAGAAACTCGTCGACACGCTTGCGCGTGTCAGCGTTGTTGAGAAGCAGCCGGGTAAATTCCAGTTCGTACGTGTATCCGCTGCGGTCGCTATTGCCTGCCGCTGCGATGCACGCCTTGCTGGCAGCAAGCGCTTCGGTGGGTAGACTCGCAATACCGCGTACGATCTCGGCAGCACGTTGTGCCAGTTCGGACCGTGGCACCGCCCAATGCACAACGCCCAGTTTGTTCGCGGTGACGCCATCAATGATTTCGGCCCCCAGGATCAAGCGCTTGGCGAGCGACGCATCACATACCCGCGTGAGCCGCTGAGTGCCGCCGGCCCCGGGAATCAACCCGAGGCGCACCTCGGGCAGTCCGAGCTTGGCTTCGTTCGCAGCGATCCGAAGATCGCAGGCCAGCGCGAGCTCCAAACCTCCGCCCATCGCCGCCCCTCCGATCTCGGCCACCGTGACCTGCGGCAACCCTTCGATTCGTGCGTAAAGCCGCTGAATGCCGGCGACGTAGGCATACATCCGATCCGCACCATCGGGCGCATCCATGCGCGCGCGCACTTCCTTGAGGTCGGCGCCAGCACAGAACACCTTTTGATCGGAACGAATGTGCAATACCCCGCAACGAGGCTCGGTAGCCAACGCATCAAGCTTTGCGTCGAATAAACGTATCCATTCCTCGCTGATCGCATTCACCGGAGGATGGCTTAGCGTCAGGGTGGTCACGCCTTTGTTGGTCTCGACAGCAAACATGATCAGACCCGATTTTCCCGTTGTGTCTCGTCGATGAGCGCGCGGCTGATAACAAGTCGTTGAATGTCGTTGGTGCCTTCGTAGATTTTGCTCGCGCGTACGGCGCGAAATATTCGCTCGACATCGTGGGCGGTCATATATCCGGCCCCGCCGAGCGTCTGGATTGCATCGGAACAAATTCGCTCTGCTGCCTCGGTGGCGAACAACTTCGCCATCGAGGCCTGCTTGAGGCACGGCAATCCCTGGCTTCGCAAAGCGGCGGCATGGTGCACAAGCTCGCGGGCCGCTTCGAGTTGCGTCGCCATTTCAGAAAGACGGAAGGCAACCGCCTGATGCTCGATAATCACCTTACCGAAGGTCTCACGCTCTTGTGCGTACCGGAGCGCAATTTCAAAAGCTGCGCGCGCCATGCCAACGGCCTGCGCCGCGATACCGATGCGACCGCCCTCAAGATTGGCAAGGGCGATTCGGTAACCCTGACCTTCCGCACCAAGTCTGTTTTCGCTCGGGACACTGAGCTCGTCGAACCTGATTTCGCATGTGTCCGACGCATGTTGTCCCATTTTGCTCTCGACCCGGGTCACGCAATAGCCGGACTGCTTTGTCTCAACGATGAAACAGCTGATGCCACGTTTCCCCAGCCCGAAATCGGTCGCGGCAAACACCAGTGCGACATCGGCATTCTTGCCTGAGGTTATGAACTGCTTCGTTCCATTGATGACATAAGCCCCGTGACGGCGCTCGGCGCGTGTTCGAATCGCGCCAGCATCTGAACCGCCCTGCGGTTCGGTAAGACAAAAAGCACTCAGCAACTCACCGCGCGCCATCGGGCGCAGGTACTTCTCCTTTTGCGTTTTCGTGCCGTACTCAACGAGCGGCATACACCCGACGGAATTGTGACCGCTCATGATTGTCGAGATAGCGCCGTCGCCGGCGGCAATTTCCTCCAGCGCAACCGCATAGGCGACGTAGTCCGCGCCAACTCCATCCCACTCGGAAGGAACCGTCATTCCCAGAAAGCCGAGCTTTCCCATTTTGCGCAGCGCATCGCGCGGAAATATCGCCTGACGATCCCATTCGGCCGAGTTGGGTGCCAAGAAATCTTGCGCAAACGCTCGGGCGGTCGTCCGAAATTGCTCCTGCTCCTCAGTCAGCAACATTTTCCCTACTCGGCTGCCTGACGGCGCGCAGCTTCGTGAGATTTCAGCAATTCCCGCGCGACAATCAGTTTCTGAACTTCGGTTGCGCCTTCGTAGATTCGCAGTGCTCGAATTTCGCGGTAAAGCGCCTCCACCTTGACTCCGACGCGCACGCCATTTCCGCCAAATATTTGTACGGTGCGATCGATTACGCGTTGCGCCATTTCGGTCGCAAAGGCCTTCGCCGTCGACGCTTCACGTGTGATGCGCGGCGCGCCCTGATCCTTTTCCCAGGCTGCGCGGTAGACAAGCAGAGCCGCAGCGTCGATATCGATTGCACTATCGGCTATCGCTGCCTGTGTCAGCTGCAGATCTGCCAGCGGTGCCCCGAACAAGCTGCGGGTCATGGCCCGCTCGACCATTTCGTCGAGACCACGACGCGCGAGTCCCAGCGCCGCGGCAGCAACAGTCGACCGAAATACGTCAAGCGTTGCCATCGCAACTTTGAAGCCTTCGCCAGCCCCACCCAGGCGGTTCGTCACCGGGACACGACAGTCATTGAGCCGAATCGTGGCGAGTGGATGCGGGGCGATGACCTCGATGCGGCCTGTAACCTCGAGGCCTGGCGAGGCTGCATCGACAATGAAGCATGAAAGTCCCTTCGCGCCCGGCCCCTCGCCGGTTCTTGCAAAAACGACGTAGTGGTCGGCAATTCCCCCGTTCGAAATCCAGGTTTTGACTCCATTGATGCGGACATGCGCCGGCCCATCTCTTGTGGCCGTGGCCGCAATCGCGCTGACGTCTGATCCGGCTGCAGGCTCCGAAAGCGCAAATGCTGCGATATGACGACCGTCACGTACCGGCGGCAGGTACTTCGCTTTGATTTCGTTGCTGCCGAAAAGCGATATCGAACCGGTGCCTAAACCCTGCATCGCGAAAGCGAAATCGGCCAGGCTATCGTGCCATGACAGTATTTCACGCGCCTGGCACAACGTTCGTACGTCGAGTTTTTCCGAAAGCCCTCCGTACGCCGCTGGAACAACAGCCTTCAGCCAACCCGCCTCGCCCAACGCCCGAACGAGAGATCGGCAGGAATCGTCCACGTCATCGTGGTCGATGTGCTTGCCAACCTCTTGCTTGGCCCAGCCTGCAAGGTCGGCGCCGAATCTCCTGTGCGCCTCATCGAAAAAGGGCCAAGTGAGGTGGGCAAGTGACGGTCTCATTGGTGTCCACCATTTGACCAAATCACTTTATCTCGGAGCATGAAGCGCTGGATTTTTCCGGTTGCGGTTTTCGGCAATCCATCGACAAATTCAATCCAACGCGGATACTTCCAGGGTCCGATAGAGCGCTTTACGTGTACCTTGAGTTCTTCATATAAGGCCCGCGTGCCATCATTATCGGCAGCGTTCGTGAGCACCACAAATGCTTTTGGTTTGATCAGACCGTTCTTGTCTTCCGATGGCACAACCGCCGCCTCGAGCACCTTTGGGTGACTAACCAAGGCGTCCTCGACTTCGAACGGCGACACCCAAATGCCGCTGACCTTGAACATGTCGTCTGTGCGACCGCAGTAGGTGTACACCCCGTCACTACGACGCGTGTATTTGTCGCCGGTGCGGGTCCATTCGCCCAAAAAAGTACGTCGTGTTTTTTCCCGATGATTCCAATAGCCAGCCGCGGATGACTCGCCGCGTACCAAGAGTTCCCCCATTTCATCGCCGGCGACGTCCAGCATATTTTCGTCGACCAGTCGAAGTTCGTATCCATCAACCGGTACGCCGGATGTGCCGTACTCGACTGCATCCGGAAGGTTAGTCAGGAAGAGATGCCCCATCTCCGTCGAGCCGACGCCATTCACAATGTCGCAGCCAAATTGTTGCTTCCAGGCGGTGCCGACGTGTGGAGGCAATGGTTCGCCGGCCGAGAAGCAAAGTCGCAGCCTGCTGGATATATGTTCCGGCTTGCATTCCGGGTCGGCAAGAATCGCCGCATAGAGGGTCGGCACTGCAAAAAACATCGTCGGCTGATATCCGCGCAGCACTTCGAATACCGTCTGCGGGGTCGGTCGCTCTGGATAGAAAACCGAAGTCGCCCCCACCCACATTGGGCAGACCATTGCATTGCCGAGGCCATAGGAAAAAAACAGCTTGGCGGCAGAAAACACGACATCGTCTTCGCGATAGCCGATGCGGCGTTGGCCAGCGTTTTGGGCCATTATCTTGGGACTGGAGTGAACATGCATCACGCCTTTCGGCATCCCGGTCGTTCCGGACGAATAGAGCCAGTACGCAACTTCATCACCGGCGGTTCTGGCGGGTGCCGAGCCTTCGTTCTCCGCTGCCAAAAGCATGTCTAGTCGAGGCACCGATGCAGGGCCCCCGCCGACCACGACTATTCCCTTAAGGTTCGGCAAATCTTTCGCCGCTTCCTGCACGATCGGCAGTAGCGCGGTCGAAACAAAAATCGCCTTGGCTCGCGAATCTTCGAAAAGATAATGGTACTGATCGACTGTCAGCCGCGTATTGACGAGAACGGGAACAATTCCGGCTCGAATGGCCCCCCAGAACAGTACGGGAAAGTCGACCGTATCGAGCAGAACGAGAGCAATCCGATTTTCCGGTTCGATGCCCATGCGCGCCAGCATTGGGCCGATACGCGCGGCTGCATCACGCAATTCTCCATAGGTCAGATTGCGTGAAGGATCGATAAAGGCGGTCTTTTCGCCTCGGCCCTCAGCGACATTCCGATCCACAAAATCGACCGCAGCATTGTAGTCGCGAAGCGCCGTCATCCGCGTCGCCCATAATTCTTGATTGTTGAAAGCTACTGACCAATTGCGGGCCTATCCTTGACTTTGGTCAGGTCAATCCCCCAGTTCGGCGAGAACGGCGGCGGTACTCTTGATTTTTGTCATGGAGCGATGACTCCATACGGCGCAACCTTGTTTCGGAGCACTAGGATGCATGCACCTCGCCCGCACCCGAAGAAGCGGCTGCTGAGATTGCAGCTTAATGGGCGCTGGCGCGAAGACGCCATACCCGAAGGGGCGTTGCTCGTTGACTACTTGCGCGATGTTGCCCGCCTCACCGGCACCAAAACCGGCTGTGACGGCGGAGAGTGCGGAGCCTGCACTGTCCTGATCGATGGTGAGGCTGTGCCTGCCTGTATCACCCTCGCGGCACGCTGCGAGGGGCGCAGCGTGGAAACTATTGAGGCCTTGGCAACGCAGGGGCGCTTAAATCGACTGCAGCGCGCCTTCCACGAAAAGCTCGGGACGCAATGCGGATTCTGTACGCCGGGAATGATCATGGCGGCTGAAGCGCTTCTGCGGCGCAATCCGAGACCGACCGATAGTGAAATACGCACCGCCTTGTCGGGAAATCTCTGCCGTTGCACGGGTTATATAAAAATAATCGAGTCCGTCAAAGAAGCCGCGGGTACAGCTTCATGACTGCTAATCTACGCGTCGATCAGAAATCCGCCCGTCGCGGCACTCCTTTGATTGATGGGATTGATAAAGTCACCGGGCGCGCCCGATATACCGCCGACCTTGATCACGACAATGCCCTGGTCGGACGCATCTTGCGAAGCCCGATAAGCCATGGCGAGATTCTCAAGCTGGACGTGTCAAAGGCACGCGCACTTCGGGGGGTCGTCGCGGTCATTACGGGCGATGATTGCCCTCACACCTATGGCGTTCTCCCCATCGCAATGAATGAATATCCACTGGCCCGCAGCCGCGTCCGGTATCGCGGCGAGCCGATCGCGGCGATCGCGGCGGTCGATGCAGAAACGGCCGAGCGCGCCATTGGCTTGATTGACCTGGAGCTGGAGAAACGTCCCGCCTATTACACGTCAAATGCCGCTCGCGCGCCGGGAGCCGTGCTTCTGCATGACAACAAACCCGGCAACGTCGAACGCGAAGTCCATCATCAGTTCGACAATGTCAACCAAAGATTCACCGAAGCTGATTTGGTGCGTGAGGAGACATTCAGTTGTGCTGAGATCAATCACGCACAGATCGAGCCGCACGCAAGTCTTGCCGAATTTGATCCGCTGACCGGCCGTCTGACCGTGCAGACTGTGTCGCAGGTCGGCTACTACTTACATCTCATGCTGGCCCGATGCCTTGAAATGGATTCCTCGCGTATTCGCGTGATCAAGCCTTTCATCGGTGGGGGGTTTGGTGCCCGCGTTGAAACGCTGAATTTCGAAATCATCACCGCGCTTCTTGCCCGTGCCAGCGCCGGCAAAGTGATGACGCAGCTTACCCGTGAGGAGACTTTCATTACTCACCGTGCTCGCCCGCAAACAGATATCCGGTTGAAGCTCGGGATGAAAAGAGATGGGCGCCTAACCGCATGCGAATGCGAAGTCGTGCAGCGAGGCGGCGCTTACGCTGGTTATGGCATCATTACAATTCTATATGCCGGCGCCCTGCTGCATGGCCTCTACGACATTCCCGCAGTTAAGTACGATGGTTATCGCGTCTACGCCAATCTCCCGCCTTGCGGCGCCATGCGCGGGCATGGATCAGTCGACACGCGTCATGCCTTTGAATGTCTGATTGATCGCATGGCACGTGAGCTTGGACTCGATCCTATCGCCGTGCGTCGTGCCAACCTTCTGCAGGCGCCAACACGCACCATGAACGACCTGATGGTCAACAGTTACGGGCTGGCGGAATGCATTGACAAAGTCGAGCGCGCGAGCGGGTGGCGTGAGCGTATTCGCCGGATGCCGCCCGGCAAAGGGCTTGGCATGGCCTGTTCCCATTACGTCAGCGGCGCCGCCAAACCCATCCATTTCACCGGTGAACCCCACGCAGTCGTGAATCTAAAGCTCGACTTTGATGGCAGCGTAACGGCGCTCACGGGCGCTGCCGATATAGGCCAGGGGTCCTCCACCATGGTCGCAATCGTCGTGGCCGAAACCCTGAACATTTCGCTCGATCGCGTGCGTGTCATCGCCGCAGACACCGCCGTCACGCCAAAAGACAATGGCGCCTATTCGTCGCGCATCACCTTCATGGTCGGCAACGCTGCAATCGACGCTGCCAAAAACCTGAAGTCGGTCCTTGTTGCGGCGGCCGCACGCAAGCTCGAAGCGCGTCCGGAAGATATTGAATGCGCGGGCGAGATATTCCGCGTAGGCACCGGCGATCAATCAAGCCTGCCTTTCGCCGATGTCGTTGCCGCGGCATTGGTCGACGAAGGCGCGATCACCGTGAAGGGATCTTTTACCTGCCCGCCCGAAGCACAGGGTGGAAAGCATCGTGGCGGCGCGGTGGGTTCGACCATGGGATTCAGTTATGCCGCTCAAGTCGTCGAAGTAAGCGTCGACGAGGCAATCGGCCGGATAACAGTCGACAAGGTGTGGGTGGCATTAGACTGCGGCCACGCCATCAATCCACTTGCGGTGGAAGGCCAAATCCAGGGATCGGTATGGATGGGTATGGGACAAGCCATGTGCGAGGAGACTCACTATCTCGACGGCTTGCCGGCACATGCAAGCCTGCTCGAATACCGCATGCCCACTATTGTGGATTCACCGCCGATCGAAACCTACATCGTTGAAAGCCACGATCCATTTGGGCCATTCGGGGCCAAAGAGGCGAGCGAAGGTGCATTGGCAGGTTTTGCGCCGGCGTTGGTCAACGCCATCGGCAATGCGATCGGCCTCAACATCAATGAATTGCCTGTAACTCCTGACCGGATCATGGATGCCCTTATCCAGCGCCAGCGACACGCCAAGATTGCCAGCGCCTTGAAAGCCAAGTCATGACCACGTCATTGTCCGACGTTCATCTTTTGCAGCCTCTAACGGTCCAAGAGGCCGTTGCCGTACGCCTTGATCACCCGAACGCCCGCTTTATCGCGGGTGGAACTGACCTGTTGGTGAACATGCGACGTGGTATTAGCAACCCAAATTCATTGATTGATCTATCCGGCATTGACGAACTGGCGGAGATCAAACTCCGTGACGATGGCGTAACGATTGGCGCAGGCGTAACTATTGCCGCCCTCGCCCGCCACGAATTTATCGCTGACCAATATAAAGCGTTCTCGCAAGCCGCCCAGGCAATCGCCGGACCGGCTCACCGCGCAATGGCGACGGTCGGCGGCAATCTGTGCCTCGATACTCGCTGCATCTACTACAATCAGAGTGAATGGTGGCGGAGCGCAAATGCGTATTGTCTCAAGAACCGTGGCGATATCTGTCACGTAGCTCCCCAGGGACGCCGCTGTCACGCGGCCTTTACCGGCGATTTGGCGCCGGCTCTTCTGGTATTGGGAGCCAAAATTGAAATTGCCGGCCCACAAGGCCGCCGGCAAATTCCTCTAAGTGATCTCTATATTGAAGACGGTAAGGCACATCTTACGCTCTCGGACAGCGAACTAATCGTCGCGGTGCATCTGTCAGCAAACCAGCCACCGTCAACTTATGAAAAAATACGCATCCGGTCGGCCATCGACTTTCCATTGGCAGGCGTCGCAGTTGCGCTCGCGGCAGCCGGCTCGACCGTCTCCTTCCTCCAAATTGCGCTAACAGGCACGAACTCCAGACCATTTCTCCTAGCCGGGACGGATGCCTTCGTTGGGCGGTCAATTGGCGAAAAGCTGTTGCAAGAAATTGAGCGGCTCGTGCAGAAGCAGGTTCAACCTATGCGCACCACTCTTACATCGGCCAACTATCGCCGGGTAACCGCTGCCGCCCTGGCGCGGAGACTGATTCTCAATCTGAGTCGTTCATTGGCAGCCTGAGGCCCTCGGCCGCAGCCGGATCTTTGCCGGCGTCGCACCTATTCAGCGGGAATAACAGCCGTCGCTTCCAGTTCGATCTTTGCCGGGGTGTCGAGGAGATCGGCCACAAAAATCATACTCATCGCAGGGAAGTGATTTCCCATCAGCGATTTCCAAATGCGCCCTAGCTCGCGTCGACCAGCAAGGTAAGCAGGCTTGTCGATGCAGAATGCAGTCAATCTGCAAATGTGCGTCGGCTTGCCGCCCGCTTCTGCGAGAATTGATAGAATATTTTTCATCGCTTGCTCAAATTGAGGAACAAGTTGATCGCTATGAAATTTCTGATCGGCATTCCAGCCAACTTGGCCAGCTATGAACACAAGCCGGCCCGCCGCCGTGCTGATCCCGTTTGCATAACCGACCGGCGGCTTCCATCCTTGTGGATGAAGAACATCGAATGGCATTTTATCTCGCTTCCCCAAGCTCAAATTGCGATCTTCGAGTCAATGCATTGGCCGCAACGTGCCGCGTACTGCGCTCCGTTCGTCGGCCGCGATCTGACGCAGCTTCGCAATATCTTTGATTACGACTTGAGAAGCATCGATCACTACACCGACTGCCTTTAGCCTGGCGAAAGCACGCGACAGAGATTCCGGGGTTAGGCCCAGCCGTGCTGCGATCAATACCTTGTCATAAGGTAGAGCAATTGCACATTTACCCTGCTTAGCCACCGATAATGACGCGAGAAACTCCGCGACCCGCTGCACCCCGCTTTGCGCCTTGAGCTGTTCGACCTGCTGAACAAGGTGATGCAAATGCTGCGAGGTAGATGCGACCATTGCCAGTGCAATATCGGGGCTTTCACGGATGCACCGAACAACATGGTCGGCCGGAACGCGTGCCACGCGGGCATCGGTTACCGCTTCAGCAGTTGCTGGATATCGATTTCCCGTAAATGCGACTGCTTCGGCGAAGCTTCCACCCTTCGTCAGAATGTGAATCACAGTCTCTTCGCCGGACGGCGTGATGCGATAGAGTTTTATCCAACCGTCAATCACAATGAAAAAAGCCGTTGCCGGGTCACCTTGGCGAAATAGCCCCTCATGCGGCTTCAGCATGACGCCCGTCGCTGGCGCGATAACGTGCTCAACGGTCTCCGATCGCAGTCCGCGAAAGATCGCCACACGCGTAATGACTTGAAGATCGCCAGCAGTCAGTCGTGAGGACATGGATAAAGCCCCAAAGTCAGCCAAACTGACTCATGAAGCTACCGGCTAAGGTTGCCTTGATCTTGATCAAATCGGGCCCGCGGCCTGCTGGCTTATTTCTGCTGCAATGCACAACTGCCCGCTATTCGGCCCGCAATCAGGCGCCCCGCACAGTCCGGCTACGTGCCGAGGCTGGCTTAGAGCGCCATCGACCTGCGCTCCGGCTGTTCAAAAGCTTCTGCATCGTCGCGATTGTGATTGATCCGAGTGTTGCCCGGGCGATGGTGTCGATTTCGTTGAGAATGGCCAGCAAAGCTTGACCCTCAGGTGTCGCATCCGCAACCCCGGTATCTTTTTCTACTGAGCTGACATCTTCGAAGAGTTGCACCACATCCAGAAGTGTGGTCCTCCGTGGGTTTCCTGCAAACCGGTAACCGCCGCCTGCGCCCCGAATCGCGCGGACAAGACCAGCGCGACCCATGATGTGCATGACCTTCGCCAAGTGGTGACTTGAGACGCCATATTTCTCGCCGATGTCAGCGACCGAAAGCTGGTGATTTTCGCGCGCTGTCAGTTCCAGAGTTGCGAAGATCGCAAGCCGGGTTGAAATCTGTAGCCTCATAGTGCCGCCATTTGGCTAACAGTGCGCTCAATAATCACGTTGACATCTTTCACGTTCAATCAAGGTCCTTTTCCAGCTGGATGTAAGGGCCAGCCATCATTCCTTCACTGCGAAAAAACAGCAGAGGAAGCTGGGCACCTCTCTCAACCATTGTTCGCATCTTGCCGACACCCACCTTCTTGAATTCACCGGACATCGCTTCCAAGAGTGCCTTGCCAATTCCGTGCAACCGCATGTCCGGCTCGACCGACAATGCAAAAACCCACCCGCAGGGGGTCGATCCAAATTCCCAGGCGCGAATTTCCCCAATGATGAAACCCAAGATTCGTGAATCCGTCCGATCGAGACGATTTTGGGCAATCAAAAAAAACCGCTCGTGCAGACGTCGTTTGCCGTAACGGCGGTAAACATCGTTCCAGTATTCTGGCTTGGCGAGTTTGGTTACACGAGTATCAAGAGCGATCACTTGCGGGATATCCGCCGCTTGTACGCGCCGCACCCGCAAAGCAGCGCTCGTCGTCTCTGCGCGTGCCTTAGGATCAATGGCCAACGGATTCACCGCTCTTCGACTAGTCGATAAAATATAGCGTATAATTAAGTATTGTGGTACCGATTTAAGCTCAAATGCAAGAAGGAGTGTGGTCGTGACTTGTGCTCGACCAGCGGGGACGCCCCGAATGTGGCGAACGGCGGATGCCGTGCACATTGATGTGCGCGACCTGGAGCCACCCGAGCCGATGATTGCCATTCTGCGGGCGATCGACGAAGGCGGGGTCGATACTGCCCTTATCGCCCATCTCGATCGTGAGCCCATTTTTCTTTATCCCGAACTCGACGATCGCGGGTGGAGCCACGAAATCATGCCGTCTTCATGCGCAAGCACGGACTGTGAGGACGGGGTAATGCTTCGCATGGTGCGCTGGGGTTCATGAGCGTTGGGGCATCCTTTCTTGGAGGCGCCAAGAGCCGGCTATTGCCGCCATCGATTCCATTTCGATTTTTCTCTGCAGCCGCAATCTTTCACGTCCTCATGTGGCTCGGGCTGCTCGTCGCGGCGGACGAGGCTGTGAACTTTCGAGGCGGGCTTGGCCCTGCACTCTCGGTGGTACATCTCCTGGCTCTTGGCGTCCTGGTCACAACCGCAATCGGGGCATCTGTGCAGCTTCTGCCCGTTGCCACCCGGCGCACGCTGCACGCGGTCTGGCCGGTAAAACTCGTTTTCTGGCTGACTATTCCGGGGATGATCGCGTTGATCGCCGGTATGTACACGGCACGGATGAACGTTCTCATCCCGGCCGCCGTCATGGTCGGCGCAGGCCTGCTGCTGTTCGGCGTGCTCCTTGCAGACAATCTGCGCCGCGCCAGTAGCCTGCCCGTTGTGGGAGCCTATGGCTGGGCAGCGTTGGCCGCTCTTGTCCTCATGGTCTTGCTCGGCGTGACGCTGGCAGTCAATGAAGAGGCTGGCATTTTGCCTGACCACGGCGCTGTCGCACTCGCCCAT
>DASSYU010000598.1:0-3002 GCA_035703125.1 Pseudolabrys sp.
ATCTGTTCGTCGGATTGGGCCGCGGCGAATTGTTGCCGTATGGGTCATATTATCTGACCGGCTTCCTGCACGAGCGTCCGCTCGCTCGCCTGCGCGAAGACCTTACGAAGATTGGCATTGCGCGCGCCGAAGGCGTCGTCGAGCCCGAAGATCATGCCGGCATCCTGTGCGAGATCATGTCCGGACTCGCGAGCCGCCGGCTGCCGGCGCCTCCGGATTCCGACCGTCTCATCTTTGAGAGGCACATGGCGCCATGGATCACGCGTTTCTTCACGGACCTGGAGAATGCGCAAGCCGCGGATTTCTACCGGGGGCTGGGCGCGCTCGGCCGCATCTTCATGGACATCGAAACAGAGGCGTTCGAGCTGCCGGCCTAAAGCCTGGCACGAAATCAAAAACGTTTGGATGAATTCAAGGAGGAAACGGCGATGAAACAACAGGATAAGGCAAAGCTAGGCCGTCGCGACTTCCTGCGCGCGATGGGCGCCGGCGCAGGTCTGGCTGTGACCGCGGCGGCACCACTCGCCACCGAGGCCGCCGCGTCTGAATCCGACGCAGACAAGAAGAAGGCCCGTTACAAGGCGAATTCCGCCGACGTGCAGACCTTCTACAAGGTCAACCGTTATCCGAGCTGAGGGAGGCTGAGCCGTGTTGATCAAAAGAACAGAGCGCCAGACGCGTCGTAGCAACCTTGCAGCGACAGTCGGCAGTCAATCGGGCGTTGGCCTCGATCGTCGTGGTTTCCTGCGCCGTTCCGGCCTCGTTGTCGGCGGTCTTGCGACCATCGGTGCCTTGCCGCTAGCGAGCGTGCAAAAGGCAGAGGCGGCGGGCCCAAGCGTGGGCGGCGCTACCATCCGCAAGAACATCTGCACGCATTGTTCGGTTGGTTGCACCGTCATCGGTGAAGTCTCGAACGGCGTGTGGGTCGGCCAGGAGCCGGGCTGGGACAGCCCGATCAGCCGCGGCTCGCACTGCGCCAAGGGCGCGGCGACGCGCGAGCTGGTGCACGGCGACCGCCGCCTGCGCTATCCGATGAAGCTGGTCAACGGTCAGTGGACCCGGATTTCCTGGGACGTCGCGATCAACGAGATCGGCGACAAGATGAACGCCATCCGCGAAAAGTCGGGCGCGGAGTCGGTTTATTGGCTTGGCTCGGCCAAGTTCACCAACGAGGGCTCCTACCTATTCCGCAAGTTCGCCGCCTACTGGGGCACGAACTCGTGCGACCACCAGGCGCGCATCTGTCACTCGACGACGGTTGCCGGCGTGGCCAATACCTGGGGCTACGGCGCGATGACCAACAGCTACACGGACATCCGCAATTCGAAGACCATCGTCTTCATGGGCTCGAATGCGGCGGAAGCGCATCCGGTGTCGTTGCAGCACATTCTCGAAGGCAAGGAGCTTAATCGCGCCAATGTCTTCGTGGTCGAGCCGCGCTTTACGCGCACGGCCGCGCACGCGACCGAACATGTGCGCATCCGGAGCGGCACCGACATTCCGGTGATCTACGGGTTGCTGCACCACATCTTCAAGAACGGCTGGGAGGACAAGGACTTCATCCGCCAGCGCGTTTACGGCATGGACGACATCCGCAAGGAAGCCGATAAGTGGGATCCGGCAGAAGTCGAGCGCGTCACCGGCGTTCCGGAAGCGCAGATGAAGCGCGTCGCCGAGGCCTTCGCCAAGCAGAAGCCCGCGACGCTGATCTGGTGCATGGGCGCCACCCAGCACACGGTCGGCACCGCTAACGTGCGCGCCTTCTGCATTCTATGCCTGGCCACCGGCAACGTCGGCGCACCCGGCACCGGCGCCAACATCTTCCGCGGCCACACCAACGTGCAGGGCGCAACCGATCTTGGCGTCGACGTGGTCACGCTGCCGCTCTACTACGGCCTCGTCGAAGGCGCGTGGCGGCACTGGAGCCGCGTCTGGGAGACCGACTTCGACTGGCTGAAGTCGCGCTTCGACACGCCGGCGATGATGAACACGCCCGGCATCCCGTCGACGCGCTGGCATGACGCGACGCTGTTGCCCAAGGACGATGTGGCGCAGAAGGACAATCTGAAAGCCATGATCGTCTTCGGTCACGGCGGCAACACCGTGTCCCGTATGCCCAACGCGGCTGCTGCGATCGCGAAGCTCGACCTCCTCGTCGTCGCCGATCCGCATCCGACCACCTGGGCCGTGCTCGGCGAGCGCAAGGAGAACACCTATCTCCTGCCGGTCGCCACCAGCTACGAGACCAACGGCTCGCGCACGTCGTCGAACCGCGCGATCCAGTGGGGCGAGCAGATCGTCAAGCCGATCTTCGAATCGAAGGACGATCTGGAGATCTTCTATCTCCTCGCCAAAAAGCTCGGCTTTGCGGATAAGTTCTTCAAGAACATCAAGGTCAACGGCAATCTGCCGGAGGCCGAGGACGTCCTGCGCGAGATCAACCGCGGCGGCTTCTCCACCGGCTACTGCGGCCAGTCGCCGGAACGTTTGAAGTCGCACATGGCCCACCAGGCCGACTTCGATATGAAAACCCAGCGCGCTACCACCGGCCCGAACAAGGGCGACTATTACGGTCTGCCGTGGCCGTGCTGGGGCACGCCGGCCTTCAAGCATCCCGGCACGCCGCTGCTCTACAACACCAACCTGTCGATCAAGGAGGGTGGCGGCACGTTCCGTCCGCGCTTCGGCATCGAACGCGAGGAGACGCTGCCCGACGGTACCAAGCGCAAGGTCAGCCTGCTGGCGGACGGCGTGTACTCGAAGGACTCCGAGATCAAGGACGGTTATCCGGAGTTCACGCTCGGCGTACTGAAAAAGCTCGGTTGGGACAAAGATCTCACCGAGGCCGAGCTCGCCGTGATCAACAAGATCAACCCGACGACGCCCGACGCCGTTGGCTGGGCGATTGATCTTTCTGGCGGGATTCAGCGCGTCGCCATCGAGCATGGCTGCACGCCTTACGGCAACGGCAAGGCGCGCGCCAACGCGTTCGGCTTGCCGGA
>DASSYU010000464.1:0-8270 GCA_035703125.1 Pseudolabrys sp.
TTCGACGATTGCACCGCTAAGAAATTTCCCCGCGTTTTGATGGGCAATGGCGCCTGTAACACACAGTTCGATCCGAGTTACGCGCCGGCGGGCAGGCACAGCGCGTTCTGGTGGCCGTTCGCGCCTTATTCCGTCGACGGCTCGCCGCAGGAATGGGAGCGCAACCGCGCCGGCTACGCCCAGAAGATTCTCGACTACTGGCGCATCTACGCCTCGAACCTCGAGGGCGACAATCTGCTCGGCAGCTATCTGTTCACGCCGCTCGACGTGGAGATGCTCAACGCCAACATGCGCCAGGGCGCGGTGCGCGTCGGGGCCTATGTCCCGAACCAGCTCGGCATCAATCGGCCGCATCCGCTGATGCCGGGATCGCGCACGCCGGTGGAAGGCCTTTATCTCTGCGGATCGTCGTCGGGCAACGGCGGCGGCATCAACGGCGCCGCCGGCTACATCGCGGCCAATGCCATTGCCGAGGATCTGAAGCTCAAGCGCACGTGGAAGCCGGTTCCCGCGCCGGAATGGAAGCACTGACGGCGTTCAACCCGATGCGGCCACCACGGCGCAGGTCGTCACGATGTCGTCGACGCTTGCCCCGCGCGACAAGTCGCTGATCGGTTTTGCGAAACCCTGCAAAAACGGCCCGATCGCCTGCGCGCCGCCCAGCCATTGCGTGAGCTTGTAGGCGATATTGCCGGAATCGAGATCCGGGAAGATCAGCACGTTAGCCTGCCCGGCGACAGCGCTCGGGTCTTTCACTTTCTTTTCCGCGACTCCCGGCACCAGGGCCGCGTCGGCCTGAAATTCGCCGTCGATCGCAAGGTCCGGCTGGCGTTGCCGGACGATGGCGAGCGCCTCGCGCACCTTGTCGACCCGCGCATGCTGCGCACTGCCTTTGGTCGAGAACGAGAGCATCGCGACACGCGGCGTTTCGCCGAGCAGCGCTTGCGCGCTGCGCGCCGATGCGACTGCGATATCCGCAAGCTCGCTCGCGCTAGGATCGGCATTGACGGCGCAGTCGGCGAAAACGAAGGGCTTCGGACCCTTGCCGAGAAAATCCGGAACGAAGATCAGGAAATAGCTCGACGGCAACGCAATGCCCTGGGCCAGACCGCACGTCATCAGGCCGGCCTCGATCACGCGCCGCGTCGGGTTGGCGCAGCCGGCGACCATTGCGTCGGCATCGCCCTGGCGCACCATCATGCCGCCGAAATAAAGCGGCTTGCCGACGAGGCGCGTCGCCATGGCCGGTGTCATCGACCCGCGTGCCTGCGAAAGCGCCGCGCCGTAGCGTTTGAGGCGGGCATCGCTGCGCGGATCGACAATCTCGATCGCGTCCAGTGAGACTTTTTCCTGACCGGCGATTTTGCCGATGGCGTCGGCCGCGCCAATGAGAATAGGGCGTGCCAGCTTGTCGGCTTTCAGGCGCGCCGCAGCGGCGACAATGCGTGCATCGTCGCCTTCCGGCAAAACGATTTTGCGATTGCGGCGCCGTGCGTTATCAAACAGCCGATCAAGCAAATCCATGCTTCTCACCGCGTGAGAACGACTGGTAACGAGGGCATCAATGACCGAAACGGCCGAAGCGATCAAGATTCAACGCGGCCTCAAAGGCGTCTATTTCGACCGGTCGCCCTGCACATTCATCGACGGAAAGGCCGGCGAGCTCCGCTATCGCGGCTACTCGATCCATGACCTGGCCGAGCAGTCGAGCTTCGAGGAAACCGCTTTTCTGCTTCTCAACGGCGAACTGCCGAGCAAGCAGCAGCTCGCGAGCCTCGACGCCGAGCTCAAGGCAGCGCGCAAGCTGCCGGCGCCGGTGTCCGACATTATTCGTGCCATCAAGTCGGCGCACCCGATGGACGTGCTGCGCACGGCGGCATCGGCGCTTTCGGCTTTCGATCCAGATACGGCGGACAATTCGCGTGAAGCGACCTTGCGCAAGGCGGTGCGGCTGACCTCGCAGGTACCGATGATCGTTGCCGCGCATTCTCGCATCCGGGAAGAGCAGGAACCGGTCGCGCCCGACCAGGCGCTCGGTCACGCCGCCAATCTGCTCTGGATGCTGACCGGCAAGAAGCCGAGCGCCGATGCCGCGCAGCTGATCGACCGCGATCTCATTTTGCATGCCGAGCACGGCTCGAATGCATCGTCGTTCGCGGCGCGCGTGGTCATCGGCACGGAAGCGAACCTGCACGCGGCGATCGTTGCCGCCATCGCTGCGTTGTCGGGACCCGCGCATGGTGGGGCCGCCGAAGACGTGATGAAGATGGCGGAGGAAATCGGTGATCCTGCGCGCGCCGCCGTCTACGTGAAGGAGAAGCGCGGCGCCGGCGTGCCCATCACCGGCTTCGGGCACCGTGTCTATCGCGCGGAAGACCCTCGCGCGCGGCACATGCGCGCCGGCGTCGAGCGCCTGTCGAAGGAAATGGGCCAGCCGAAGTGGTTCGAGATCCTGCAGGCGGTCGTCGCGGCGATGGCGCCTTACGCGCGTCACGGCGTGAACGTGAACGTCGATTTCTATTCCGGCGTCGTCTACCACCTGCTCGGCATCAAGCGTGATCTGTTCGTGCCGATCTTCGCCGTCGGGCGCGTGCCCGGCTGGGCGGTGCAGGTGCTCGAGCAGCTCGAGAACAACATCCTGCTGCGTCCGCTCACGCTCTATAACGGGCCGGACGCGCGCGCTTACGTTCCGATCGCGCGGCGCTGAGCGAAAACCAAAAAATCCCGCAACGGCGGGACGCTCTAGAATCGAATTCCCAAATCGCGCAACAAAACAGCTCGGATTCACCGTTGCAGGCCGATACTCATCTGTTATCGTATTGAGAACAACAGTCTCAAATAGCGAGAATTCGTTGCATCAACCGGCAGGCATAAGCCGGAGCAATGTCTCTGCCGGGCATGGCCGCGGGGCGGGACGCAACAAGCAGGCGGCCGATGGCAGGGAGGATCAAGTCCATGCGTTCGACCAGGTTTTCGACCAGACGTTCGACCTTGCGAAACTTTGCAGCGCTTGCGGCGATGGCGCTCGGCGCCACGTTCGGCGGCAACGCCCAGGCAGCCGGCTATCCCGAACGTCCCATTGAATTGATCGTGCCGTGGGGCCCGGGCGGCGGCGCCGACCAGCTCGCCCGTCTCATCAGCAAGCTCATGGAGCCGATGCTCGGCCAAGGCATTCCGGTGGTGAACGTTCCAGGCGGCACCGGCGCGACCGGCATGGCGAAGCTTCTTGCCGCGCCCGCCGACGGCTATTCGATGGCGATCTACATCGCCGACAGCCATGCATTGCTGGCCGGCAAAAGCCCGCGCTGGACGATGGACGACATCACGCCGGTGGCGGTGATGATCAAGGGTCCGTCCTTCATCTTTGTAAAGCAGGACAGCCCATTCAAGACCTGGGATGACTTCGCGAAAGCGGCGAAGGCCAATCCGAACAAGCTGAAGGTTGCAACGCTCGGCTTCGGCAGCGTCGACGACTTTTCCCTGACGGTGTTGGATCGTGGCGGCGTCAAGGTGGTGCAGGTGCCGTTCTCCAAACCGAGCGAGCGCTACGTCTCGATTCTCGGCGACCATGCCGACGCGCTCTACGAGCAGGCCGGTGACGTCGCGCAGTTCCTCAACAGCAAGCAGATGCGGCCGATCCTGCTGTTTGGCGAAAAGCGCCTGCCGGCCTTCAAGGACGTGCCTGCGTCGTACGAGCTCGGCTACAAGGTGGCGCTGCCGCAGTTCCGATCGATCGTCGTGCGCGCCGGCACGCCGCCCGACGTCGTGAAGAAACTCTCGGACGCGCTGGCCAAGGTTTATGCGTCGCCTGAATACAAGAAGTTTCTCGAGGAACAGTTCGCGGATCCGACCAGCTTCGAAGACGCTTCAAAGGCGCCGGCCTTCGTCAATGAACAGCTCAACGACATGAAGAAGACAATTGCGACGAACTAGTAGCCGTTAGGGTCGCTATGTGCTGCCCCGAATTCCGCTCATCCCCGCGACCCAGCCTCCGCTCGCGTCGCGAGCTTCGGCGGGTTCGAGTCCGCCGAAGCGCGGAGCGCAAAGGCGGAAAGCGGGGATCCGGCGCCATCTCTACGGCAGCATCTTTTCTTCGCCCTAGACGAGTGGGGTAGAGGTGATGGACAAGGCGTTGTTCCGCTCGGTCCTGCCTTACGCGGTCGGTTTCGCCATCGCGGTCGCGCTCTACCTGTATGCCGGCACCATCGTCTACTCGCCGCGGCCAGGCCAACTCGGGCCCGAAACCTGGCCGCGCCTTGCCATTTTGTTGATGGGCGGCTCCTGCCTGTTCGAGCTGTCACGGCGGCTGATCGTGGGTAACAAGGACGCGACCGGATTTCTCGAGGCCTTCGACCGCGAGCCTGACACCGAGGAAAAGCAACCTGTCTATCCGCGGCTTCTGATCGTAGGCATCGTGCTGATGGCGATCTACGCCGTGCTGGTGCCGGTGCTCGGCTTCATCATCGGCACGTTCCTGTTCCTGGCCGCCTTCATGTATGTCGGCGGCTATCGTGACCATGCCGCCATCTGGGGCACGACCGCGGTGGTGACGATCTTCTGCGGCATCCTGTTCCTGCGTGTCGCCTATGTGTCGCTGCCGCGCGGCGTGCCGCCTTTCGACCGTGCGACCGACGTCTTTTTCGCTGTTCCGAGCCTGTGGTGAGGTCATGATCGACATCCTCGTCCAGCTCGCCCATGGCTTCGTTCACTGCCTGACGCCGCTCAACTTGGCGATGCTGGTCACCGGCATCGTCATCGGCCTGCTGATCGGCGTGTTGCCCGGATTGACATTGGTGATGGGCGTCGCGCTGGCGCTGCCTTTCACCTACAAAATGGACGTGACGGCATCGATCGTACTGCTCACGGCGATGTACGTGTCCGGCACCTATGGTGGCGCCTTCACGGCGATCTTGTTCCGCATACCCGGCGAGCCGATCGACGTGCCGATGCTGTGGGACGGCTACACCATGGGCCGCAAGGGCAAGCCGGCCAAGGCGCTCGGCTGGACGCTGGTTGCCGCGCTCGGTGGCGGTCTTCTGTCGGCGGTCGTCATGGTGGCGCTCACCGAGCCGCTCGCGAAATTCGCACTGCGGTTCTCTTCGCCCGAGTATTTCGTGATCGTGATGTTCGGCCTGCTCAGCGTGGTCGCCATCGGCAAGGGCTCTCTCTCCAACGCCTTCATCAGCATGGCCGTGGGTATTCTTATTTCGACCGTCGGCACCGACCCGATCTACGGCGCCCATCGCTTCACGTTGGGCTCGCCCATTCTAGCCGACGGCATCGAGTTCCTGGTGGTGATGGTTGGCGCCTACGGTGTTGGCGAGGTGCTCACCCGGCTGGAAACGGGTTTCGCCACCAAGCCGCTCGACAAGATCTCGAACGCGCGCACCGAACTGCCGACGCTCAAGGAGCTCAACGACGTCAAGGGCATGTTTTTCCGCTCTTCGGTGGTCGGCGATCTCATCGGGCTGCTGCCAGGAGCCGGCGCGACGATCGCGTCATTCGTCAGCTACGGCATCGAGGCGCGCTTCGGCAAGCGCAAGAACCAGATGGGCACCGGCATTGCGGAAGGCATCATTGCGCCGCAGGCGGCTGCGACTGCCTCGGTCGGCGGCGCGATGGTCCACCTGCTCGCACTTGGGATTCCCGGGAGTGGCGCGACCGCCGTGATCCTCGGCGCCTTCATGCTGCACGGTATCCAGCCGGGGCCGCAGGTGCTCGTGAGCTCGGCGCCGCTCGTCTACACCGTGTTCGCCTCGCTGTTCCTCGGCCTCGCGCTGATGTGCGCCATCGGCTATTTCGCCATACGGCCGCTGGTGAAGATCCTCGATTTCCCCGAAGCGATCGTATCGGCCTACGTGCTGATCCTCTGCTTCATTGGGGCGCTCTCGATCCGCAACAACATCACCGATCTCTGGCTGATCATCGGCTTCGGCGTGCTGGGCTACGGCTTCGAGCGGCTGAAGTTTCCTGTCGCTCCGCTCGTCCTCGGCGTCATTCTCGGGCCGATCGCCGAAGAAGCCTTCATGAACACCATGATCAGTTTCTCGAACGACTGGACCGTGTTCTTCACGCGCCCCATCTCCGGGACCATCGTCGCATTGACCATCATCATCCTGCTGCTGCCGTTTGTGCAGCGTCTCATCAGAAGCCGGCTTGTGACGGCTTGAACCGAGGTTAGGTGACCCATGCGTACCAATCTTGGACTCGACGAAAGAACTATAGAGACAACACCCGCGCCTCGGCGCGCCGTAACCGAGATCAAGGCGCACGCGCGGATAAAGGGCCGCGCGCAAAAGCTGGGTGCCACCGCGCGTTCCTTCGCTATTCTCGAATATGTCGCAGGCTCGCCCGCGCCGGTGGACGTGTTCGACATCATCGCCACGCTGAAACTGCCGAAGGCAACGGCCTATCGGCTGGTCGACTGGTTCGTGATGCAGGGCTATCTGGCGCGCGAGCCGGGGCGGCGCAGGCTCATCATCGGGCCGCAGCTCACCAATCTCGCGTTCGGGGCGCTGTCGTCGTCGATGCGCAATGACACCCCGCATGTCGTCCTGCAGCGTCTGGTGCATACGCTCAACGAGACCTGCAACATCGGCACGCTGCTCAACGGCGAGGTGGTCTATCTCGACCGCGTTGAGGCGGATCACTGGCCGTTGCGCCTGCACTACACGACGGGCTCGCGTGTGCCGCTGCATTGCAGCGCCATCGGCAAGCTCTATCTGGCGCTGGCTTCCTCGGTACGCCGGCGCCGGCTGCTGCAGAGCCTTGAGCTGCGCCGCTTCACCGGCACGACGCTGACCGACGCGGCACAACTCGAGGCCGAGCTGCGGCAGATCCGCAAGGAGCAGGTGTCATTCGATCGCGAGGAATATCTTGTCGGTGTCGTCTGCATGGCGGTACCGGTGATCGGCAGGAACGGCGAGCTGCTCGCGGCGCTCGCCGTCCAGGCGCCGCAAGCCCGCATGAACGTGCAAACGGCACGGCGGCATTTGCCGGCGCTTCGGCAGGCCGCCGAAGAGCTTGCTGGGATTTTTCAGGACAGGCCGTGAGCTGATGTAAAGCGTGGGCGAAGAAGGATTGTGCCTATGAAGATGACGACCGAAGAAGCTTTCGTGAAAGTCCTGCAGATGCACGGCATCGAGCATGCATTTGGCATCATCGGCTCGGCTTTCATGCCGATCTCCGATCTTTTTCCAAAAGCCGGAATTACGTTCTGGGACGTCGCGCACGAGTGCAACGGCGGCTACATATGCGACGGCTATACGCGTGCGACCGGCAAGATCGCGATGTGCATCGCCCAGAACGGCCCGGGCATCACGAACTTCGTGACCGCCATCAAGACCGCCTACTGGAATCACACGCCGATGCTGCTGATCACGCCGCAGGCGGCGAACAAGACCATCGGGCAGGGCGGCTTCCAGGAAGTCGAGCAGATGGCGTTGTTCCGAGACATGGTGTGCTACCAGGAAGAGGTGCGTGACCCGTCGCGCATCGCGGAAGTGCTCAACCGCGTCATCATCAAGGCGAAGCGCCTTTCGGCGCCAGCGCAGATCAACGTGCCGCGCGATTACTGGACGCAGGTGATCGACATCAACTTGCCGGCGATCGTCGATTTCGAGCGGCCGGCAGGCGGCGCGCAGGCGATCGCGCAGGCGGCCAAGCTTCTGTCTGAGGCGAAATTCCCGGTCATCCTGTCGGGCGCGGGCGTCGTGCTCGGCAACGCGATCCCCGATTGCGCCGCGCTCGCCGAGAAGCTCGATGCGCCGGTGTGCAACAACTACCAGCACAATGACAGCTTCCCGGGGAGCCACCCGCTGGCGGTCGGACCGCTCGGTTACAACGGCTCGAAGGCTGCGATGGAGCTCGTCGCTAAGGCCGACGTGGTGCTCGCGCTCGGCACCCGGCTCAACCCGTTCTCGACCCTGCCGGGTTACGGCATCGACTACTGGCCGAAGACTGCCAAGATCATCCAGGTCGACATCAATCCCGACCGCATCGGGCTCACCAAGCCGGTAACTGTCGGCATCTGCGGCGACGCCAAATTGGTCGCGCAAAGCCTGCTCAAGCAGCTCTCGCCGGCGGCCAGCAATGCCGGCCGCGCGGAGCGTAAGGCGCTGATTCATCGAATAAAATCACGCTGGCTGCAGACGCTCTCGAGCATGGATCACGAAGATGACGATCCGGGCACGACCTGGAATGCCGATGCGCGCAAGCGCGAGCCCGACCGCATGTCGGCGCGGCAGGCCTGGCGCGCCATCCAGGCGGGG
>DASSYU010000474.1:0-2901 GCA_035703125.1 Pseudolabrys sp.
GGCAGGGGGTGCATTTCCGCAATGGAATTGCCGTTGCCCAGTCTGCGCGCTGGCGTGGGCCGGTGACAAGCGCGTGCGCCCGCGCACCCAGGCTGGCATTGCCGTTTCCGCGGGTGATGGACGCTGGACCCTGATCAATGCATCGCCCGATCTTGCCGCCCAGATCCGTGCGACGCCCGCTTTACACCCGACGAACGGCTTGCGCGGCAGCCCGATCGACGCCGTGGTGTTGACCGGTGCAGAGATCGACCAGATTGCCGGTCTCCTGTCCTTGCGCGAGAGCACAGCTTTCACGCTTTACGCGACGCCGGCGAGCCATGCGGCCGTTGCGTCGAACGCAATGTTTGGTTCGATGAATGCGATGAAGCGGCGCGCGATCAATCCGGGCGAGCAGTTCGTGCTCGCGGGCGACATCGAGGCGACGATGTTCATGGTGCCCGGCAAAGTGCCGCTTTACCTCGAAGGCCAAACGCCCGAGCTCGATGCCGAAAGTCCGGCCAATGTCGGCATCGAGTTGCAACGTGACGGCGCCACGGTGATGTTTGTGCCAGGTGCCGCGTCGGTGACCGACGCAATGCGCGAACGCTTTGCGCGCGCCGATGTTGTTTTGTTCGACGGCACGCTGTTCACCGATGATGAGATGGTTCGATCGGGCACGGGCGAAAAAACCGGACGGCGCATGGGCCACATGCCGATCGACGGCGAGGACGGTTCGCTCAAAATGCTGAACGGACTGCGCAGGCGCCGGATCTATATCCACATCAACAACACCAATCCGGTTCTGATCGACGGTTCGAACGAAAGAGGCAAGGTCGAGGCCGCCGGGTGGAGTGTCGCCGAAGACGGCATGGAGATTGCGCTGTGAAGCTGCTGTCGGCGGAAGAGCTGGAAGCTGCACTGCGTGACATCGGCGCCAGGCGCTATCACCGCCTGCACCCTTTTCACGGTCTGCTGCACGGAGGAAAATGCACCAAGGGTCAGGTCCAGGCCTGGGCGCTCAATCGCTACTATTACCAGGCAATGATCCCGATCAAGGACGCGAGCCTGATCGCGCGCTGCGAGGACCTCGCGGTGCGCCGGGAATGGCGCTCGCGCCTCGTCGATCACGACGGTGAGCGCGAGGGCGAGGGCGGTATCGCACGCTGGCTCCAGCTGACCGATGGCCTCGGGCTCGACCGCGATTATGTCACGTCGCTGCGCGGACTGCTGCCGGGCACGCGGTTTGCGGTCGATGCGTACGTGCGTTTCGTGCGCGAGAAGACCCTGCTGGAGGCCATTGCCTCGTCGCTGACCGAGATGTTCTCACCCGTCATCATCGGCGAGCGCATGGAGGGAATGCTCGCCAACTACGATTTCGTCACGCGCGAGACGCTCAGCTATTTCGACAAGCGTCCGCCGCAGGCCGAGCGGGACGCCGATTTCGCGCTCAACTACGTCAAGCGCAACGCCAATACGCCCGCACAGCAGCAGGCGGTGCTTGCCGCGCTTGAATTCAAATGCAGCGTGCTGTGGTCGATGCTCGATGCGCTTCATCACGCCTATGTCGATCCCAAGCAGGTACCGCAGGGCGCTTTCGTCCCGGAGGACCATTGATGGACAGCCCGGCGGCAAGGCTTCCTGGCGATGCGCGGCCGCGGCTGCCGCGCGGGGTGCGGCTCGCGCAGAGCGAAGCGCAGGGTGGTTGGGTTCTGCTCGCCCCGGAACGCGTGTTCAAGGCCGACACCGTCACCGTCGAAATTCTCAAGCGCTGCACAGGGGCGTCGACATTGGATGAAATCGTGGACGATCTTGCGAAAGCCTTCACGGCGCCCCGGGAGCGCATCCACGCCGACGTCGTGAATCTGCTCGGTGCGCTGGCGGACAAGAAATTGCTGGAGGTCTAGAGGTGGCCGCGCGCGATGCAGTGCCAGCGCCCCTCGGTCTTCTTGCCGAACTCACGCATCGTTGTCCGCTCGGCTGTCCCTATTGCTCGAATCCGCTGGCGCTCGACCGGCGCGACGACGAGATCGATGCGGCGACCTGGGCGCGGGTTTTTCGGGAAGCGGCCGCGCTTGGCGTTTTGCAGGTCCATCTGTCCGGAGGTGAGCCCGCGGCGCGGCGCGACCTGCCCGAAATCGTCAAGGCGGCACGTGATGCGGGCCTCTACAGTAACCTGATCACGTCGGGCGTCGGGCTGACGCCGCAAACACTCGCTACGCTTGCCGACGCAGGCCTCGATCACGTACAGGTATCGATGCAGGACTCCGAGCAAGCGTCCGCCGATCACATCGCCGGTTACGAGGGCGCATGCGCCCGCAAGCGCGCGATCGCCGGCGAGGTCGTGCGCCTCGGTCTTCCGTTGACCGTCAATCTGGTCGTGCATCGCGCCAATGTTGGGCGCATCGAGCCGATGGTGGAGCTGGCCTTGTCGCTGGGCGCGAGCCGCGTCGAGATCGCGCACGTTCAATATTACGGCTGGGCAATGAAAAACCGAGCGGCGTTGATGCCATCGAAGGCGCAGGTCGACGAAGCGGTGCGCCAGGTCGAGATGCTGCGCGCGCGCCATCATGGCCGTATCGTCATCGATGCGGTCGTGCCCGACTATTTCGCGCGGTTTCCGAAGCCCTGTGTCGGCGGCTGGGGCCGCCGCTCGCTCAACGTTACGCCGGCCGGCAAAGTGCTTCCCTGCCATGCCGCGGAAGTCATTCCCGGTCTTGAATTCTGGAACGTGCGCGAGCATTCGCTGGGCGAGATCTGGCGCAGCTCGCCGGCGTTCAACGTCTTCCGCGGCGAGGCATGGATGCAGGAGCCCTGCCGATCCTGTGCGCGCCGGGAGCAGGATTTCGGCGGCTGCCGCTGTCAGGCCTTCCTGATCGCAGGCGATGCGCGCGCCGCCGATCCGGTCTGTCACCTCTCGCCACA
>DASSYU010000515.1:0-8000 GCA_035703125.1 Pseudolabrys sp.
GACGTCGGGTATCGGCCGTGTGCAGACCTGGGGCGGCCCGGTACGCGAAATCCGCGCCGGAGACACGGTCTGGATTCCGCCAGGTGAAAAGCATTGGCATGGAGCAACAGCCGAGCACGCGCTTGAACATATTGCCATGCAGGAAGCCCAAGGAGGCGAGCACGTCACCTGGCTCGAGCCGGTGACGGACGCGCAGTACTCAGGAAAATCCTGAACGGGGGCGTGTCATCAAGGACGCGTGATCGCAGGAATACGCCATTACGTGCGTGATACTGGTTTGCGGAGTTCCCACCCACGCGCAACAGGCGAGCATGTCGTTCTTCGTCACCAGCGCGGGGCCGGGCAAGGGCGCGGACCTCGGCGGACTCGCCGGCGCCGATCGCCACTGCCAACAGCTCGCCAGTGCCGCCGGAGCGGGCGCGAAAACCTGGCACGCATATCTCTCGACGCAGGGCGCCGGGGGCGTGAACGCCCGCGACCGCATTGGCAAAGGGCCGTGGGTGAATGCCAAAGGCGCGACTATCGCGAAGGACATCGCCGAGCTGCACGGAGCCAACAATCTGACCAAGCAGACGGTGCTCAATGAAAAAGGGGAGGAGAACAAGGGAGGCGGCGATACGCCAAACCGGCACGATATCCTCACGGGTTCGCAACCCGACGGCACTGCGTTCAGCGGAAGCGACGATCGTACCTGCAAAAACTATACGAGCAGCACGCAGGGCGCGGTCATGGTGGGACATTCCGACCGTCGGGGTCTGCGCGATGACGAGCCATCGAAATCATGGAACTCGTCCCACCCCTCGCGCGGACCGGACGGCGGATGCTCGCAGGCCGACCTACGCAGCACGGGCGGCGATGGCCTGATGTACTGCTTTGCGGTGAACTAGCGGACTGCCCAAGCATATCGACGCCGGCGAATGTGTGAAAATATCCTAGGCCGCCGGCGTTTCTGCTTTTTTACATCAAGTGGTCGCGGTATCGGGATAGGACGATTCTGACGGTCCTGGTTTTCTACGCGTAGTCTCGTGGGGGGACGCGAAGCGGGGGAGCCTTCACGCCGGATCTGACGGCGTGAAGCGATAGGAGACGATGCCGCAGCTCGAAAACGTCTTGCTCCTTATCGGAGAAGCCCTTCTCTATTTTCTGGCACTCTCGGCTTTGCTGCGCGCCCGTACCCGCATCGGCTTGGGTGCGTTTTTTTGCGCGCTCGGGGTGATGCATTTCCTCGAGACCTATCTCGCCAGCATTCTTTACATCTCCCTGCCGTTTGACTTTGTCAGCTCCCCGGGCTCGACGGTGCTCTTCACCGGCAAGTTGATGATGTTGCTGCTTCTCTATATTCGCGAGGATGCGGTTGTCGTTCGGCAACCGATCTACGGCCTTCTGTTCGGCAACGTCCTGCTATTCGCGCTTGCCTTCGTGATGCGCCACCACACATTTGTCGCGCTCGCGCCAGGCCGCGCCGCTGATTTTGCCTTCCTCAGCGAGATGGGCGCGCTGATGGTGTGGGGAACAGCAATCCTGTTCTTCGATTGCATCCTCATCATCCTGCTCTACGAGCGTTCGCGAACCTGGTTTGGCGACCGGATATTCCCACGCTTGGCTTTGTGCGGAGCCTTGGTCCTGACATTTGATCAGGCCGCATTCTTCGCCGGTCTGCACATGCTCACCGGGGCCGGTCTCGACGTGCTGATCGGCGGCTGGTTCGCCAAAATGGCGGCTGTCGCGCTCTATACCGTCCTTGCCGGGGTTTACCTGATCTATGTCGAGAGGCCGCTCAGGCCGGCGCACCGACGCGCCGCGCATATGGGACGTCTTCGATACACTCACCTACCGCGAGCGCTACGAAAACCTATTGGCGCGTACCGGTTGTGACGCCCTGACTGGCGCCCTCGATCGCCAGTCTCTCGAGGTGCACGGACGGCGTGCTGTTGAACATGCTGCCGCTGCAGGCCGGCACCTGGCGTTGCTGCTCGTCGATATCGATCACTTCAAGGACTTCAATGATCGGTTCGGTCACGCCGCCGGCGATGTAATCCTCAAACGCATCGTGCTGGACGTAATCGCGACCGTTCGCATGTCCGATTTCACCTACCGCTTCGGTGGCGAGGAATTCGTCGTTATCGCCGACGGCCTCAATATCGATGATGCCTGGGCGCTGGGCGAGCGCATTCGACGGCGCGTTGCAGCGGGTCGGAGCGAGGCGGAAGGGCGGCTCACGGTCAGCATCGGCATCGCCCATTGTCCGCGCGACGGCAGAGACTACGAAGCGCTCTTCGCCGTTGCCGATAGGCGGCTTTATGAAGCAAAGGCGTCCGGCCGCAATCGTGTCGTCGGCGGCGAGAAAGGCATGCGGCTCGTTCACGCGGGCTAAAACAGATCGAGGGAACCAAAGCGACCGTGGCCGGGCTTGTCCCCGCCACGGTCGTCTTGCTTGAATGGCCGCGCGTGCTGCCTTCGGCACGGCGTTGGCATGACATCAAATGGTGCATTCATGCGTTATCAACTGTTCTATTGGCCGGAAATTCAGGGCCGTGGTGAGTTCGTACGGCTTGCGCTCGAAGATGCGGGCGCCGCTTATGAAGATGTCGCCCGTAAAGCGGGTGGCATGGATCGAATGTTTGCGGTGATGAGGGGCGGACGTGACAAACATCCGCCGTTCGCGCCGCCGTTTTTGAAAGCAGGCAAGCTTGTCATCGCGCAGGTAGCCAATATCCTCTTTTATCTCGGACCCCGCCTTAAACTGAGCCCGCGCGATGAAGCAAGCCGGCTATGGCTGCATCAGCTGCAGTTGACCGTCACGGATTTCGTGAAAGAAATCCACGACACGCACCACCCGGTCGGTTCAGGGCTTTACTATGAAGACCAGAAGCCGGAAGCAAAACGCTATACGGGAAATTTTCTCGATCAGCGCGCGCCGAAATATCTCGGCTACTTCGAATCCGCTTTGAAAAAGAGCGGCGGGCCTTATTTGCTCGGCCGCAAAGCGACCTATGTGGACCTGTCGATATTTCAGTTGATCGAGGGGCTGCGCTACGCCTTCCCGAAAGCGGCAAAAGATATCGAGCGGCAGGTACCGAGCCTCGTTTCCGTCCGGGACAAGGTTGCGGTACGGCCGGGCGTCAAGGCATACCTCGCATCACCGCGACGGATCGCATTCAACGAGATGGGAATTTTCCGGCGCTATCCGGAATTGGATCGCTGACCGGTCTTTATCCCTGGGCCGAGAGCGTCTTGCCGCCGGCGCTCACCGACCTGGCCGACACAAGCGTGAATGCAATCACGCAAGGCTCGGTGCCCTTGTTGATCCAGTTGTGGATGGTTCCTCGTTGCACGAGCACATCGCCGGCCTTGAGGTGGACGGTCGTGCCGTCGAGGTCCATGTCGATTTCGCCGGACATAACGACAGCATAGTCGATTGAATCTGTGCGGTGGTTTCGCGGCGCAACGCCCGGGCCGAAACTGACGATACGAAACACCGTTCCGTTCGGGATCGTTGTTCCGGTTTTCTTGCCGGACGGATCGGCGTTTCCGTCGTTATTGACCGGGAAGCCTTCGCTGGACCAGATCACGCTGTAAAGTGCGCCTGGACGTTGCGACGTGACGTTTTTGACCGTCTCATCGATAAGCACCTTCGCGCGGCCCTGGTCATCATGCCCGGTGACGACGCGGCGGATATTTAGGCTCATTGGCGTTCTCCTGGGACTTGCGGACTACAAGGACTCGTCGACGGGTAGGGGCTTCTTACTGGTCTCGTGCCAAAGCAGGAACAGGCCGGATCCCACCACAATCGCCGATCCGCCAAGCAACGCCAGTGTCGGCACGTCTCCCCAGAAGAAAAAGCCGAGGGCCGCCGACCACACCAGCATGAAATAGTAGAACGGACCCACCGCTGATGGCGGGGCGAGCGAGAGCGCGCGCGTCCACCAATATTGGCCGACTGCGTTGATCACTCCGTTGGCGATCAGGGCTCCCGCGTCGAGGGGGCTCGGCCAGGCAAAGGCAAACGGCAGCGCCAGTGTGAAGAACAAGGCGAGGAAGATCATCTGGTACATGGTGAGCGTTTCTGCCGACTCGGTTGTCGTCATGCCTCGCACCGCCGCGGTCACGCTGCCGAACAATACCGCATTAGCAATTGCGAACATGGCGCCGAGGCGGAAGCTGTCGGCGCCAGGAGCGGCGACGAGAACGACGCCGAGAAAGCCCGCTCCCAATGCTGCAATACGGGCAAGACCCACTTTTTCCTTGAGCCAGATTGCGGCGAACAAGGTCGCAAAAAGCGGCGAGGAGAAATTAATGGCGACGGCTCCTGCGAGCGGCATCAATCCGAAAGCGATGATGATCAGGCTCTGTGCCGTCGCCTGGGTCGCGCTGCGGCCGAGATGGTCGCGCAGGCGGTTCGTGCGGAGCACTTTGAGACCTGTCCGGGGCAGGATCAGTACAGCGCACGTCGCCAGCGAGGCGATGGCGCGGAAGAACAAAACCTCAATGAACGAATACTCGGCGACCTGCCATTTTGAGAGAGCGCTTGAGATCGCAAACATGACTGTCGCACCGAGCATGAACAAAATGCCCAGCGGGATACGATCGGCGCGGCTAGCGGCGCGTTCGAGGCTATCGGCGGTCAAGGGAAGGGCCCCGGTGAGTTTTCAGCGAATCCGTAGCATGGCCATAAATTGGTGGGCAGGGCCAAAAGCGAATGGCGGGGCTGCGCAACCGGTGCGGTCCGAGGTGGATTGCGCCGAATTCAGCGCTTTCTGCGCCGCATCCGGGCGAACCGTGCGGCGCGGCGTTTCTTTGCAGCACGCGCCTCTCTTTGCTTGCGGGCGCGCCGCCTCCGGCAACGTTTGCATTGGCAGCGCGAACGCCCGATCACGTACTTGAGATAATCGTTCCCGTAATCGTAGGTGATTTCCTCGTCGGGCTTTATGCGGCGTAGTGCGCGAATGAAGACGCGGCCGCCATAGGTGTAGGTCTCCGCGTTGGGATTGCATGAATGGTTGGCGTAGCGCGCGATATTGTTGCGCGGAGTGCCGTCAATGGTCACGCGCGGATTGATTTCATAAAGATATCGGTTGCCCCGCCGTTCGAGCCGGAGGGCTTCCTCGGCGCTCACGCGCGGCCCTCTATACTCGGCGATTTTTTCACGCTTCTTGATCCGCCTGATGGCAAAAAGACCGAGCCCGGTAAACGAGCGACTGACGCGGAATGATTTTCGAGGCATTTCAAATTGAAAAATGACGAGCGGAGCGATGCGGATGGCAGATGAAACGCCGCACGTCAATCAGGGCCCGTGTTTTTCCTTGGGCAACAAGCGCAGCATTCACGCAATAGCCGGCCGAGCCGTGTTCGGCGCGTCAGGTCCTATGGCGTGAGTGCAACTAATGGAGGAATTGCCCGGCCCAATTGAGGAAGGCGCTGAACTGATCCGGATAGGCTACAAAATAAATGACGAGCGCTACCGGGGCCAACATGAAGATCGCGTCTCGCATGGGGTTTGCCCTGTACCGACGTGTTGATTCTGCATGCTACTTTTCGAAACCAGCCGGTAGTGAAGGTCAATATCATTGGCCGTAAATTCCGTGATGCCGCCGCCCGGGCGGGTCGGGTGTCAAAGGTATTTAGATGTGGTTCCATTCGTGGAACCGGCGCAAGCCCGGATTACGTCATGACGACTATAAAGACCCCGATGCCGAGCGGGTTTAACAAGGTCGGCAGGTAGCGCTCAGTGAGGTGAGGTATCATTGTTGGCGGATCGCTGGCCTGAGCTTCCATTGGCGGTCTGGCGGGACACCCGCGACACGCTGCATCTTTGGACACAGGTGGTCGGCAAGCTCCGGCTCGCGCTGACGCCATGGCTCAATCACTCGTGGCACGTCGCGCTTTACGTGACGGCACGGGGGCTGACGACCTCGCCGATGCCCTGCAAGGGCGGCAGCCTGGAAATCGAGTTCGACTTCGTCGAGCACGTGGTGTGGCTGCGCCTGAGTAACGGCGATTTCCGCAAAGTCGCAATGCGGCCGATGTCGGTTGCGGCGTTTTTCGGCGAGGTGGGAATAGCGCTGAGCGAGTTGGGGCTCGTCTTCACGATCAATCCGATGCCCTGCGAAATTCCGGGCGCCATTCCGTTTGGTGAGGACGACGTCCACAAGTCCTACGATCCTGAATATGCGCACCGCTTCTTTCGGGTCCTGACGTCCGCGCACGAGGTCATGAGCCATTTTCGAACGGGGTTTCTCGGCAAGGCGAGCCCCGTGCATTTTTTCTGGGGCAGCTTCGATCTGGCCGTGACGCGCTTTTCCGGTCGGACCGCGCCGCGCCATCCTGGTGGCGTGCCGCATCTGCCGGATTCGGTCGCGCAGGAGGCCTATTCGCACGAGGTTTCGAGCGCTGGCTTCTGGCCGGGGGGAGGTGGCGGGCCAGTCGATGACGCGGCGTTTTACTCCTATGCCTATCCGGTCCCGGAAGGCTTTGCGGCGGCGAAGGTGAAGCCTGCCGATGCAGCTTGGTCGAAGGAGTTGGGTGAATTCCTGCTGCCCTACGCCGCAATGCGGGGAGCAGACGATCCCGACGCGGCGCTGATGGACTTTTTGCAGAGCACCTACGCGGCGGCTGCGGAGTTGGCGAAGTGGGATCGCAAGGCGCTAGAGTGCGGATTGGGCGAGAAGGAAAAGGTCCGCCACATCTGATATTGCAAGCTTAACCTCCCGGCCCGCCGAGCGCATTTGCCGGTGCTATAGTGCAAGTTAAGAGTTTCCCGGAGCATCTATGAACGTCACTGTAACGCCCTCTTATCATCACACGCCGCTGTTTCCGCTCGGCCCGGACAAGACACCGTACCGCAAGCTCGATGTCGGCGGCGTAAGGATCGAGAAGATGATGGGCAAGGACATGCTCGTAGTCGAGCGCGAAACCTTGCGCGCTCTCTCGGAGGCGGCCTTCACCGACATCAATCACCTGTTGAGGCCGGCGCACCTCAAGCAACTGCGCAAGATCCTCGACGACCCGGAAGCGTCCGATAACGACAAGTTCGTCGCCTACGACTTCCTCAAGAACGCGAACATCGCCGCCGGCGGGGTGCTCCCGATGTGCCAGGACACCGGCACGGCCATCATCATGGGCAAGAAAGGCCGCATGGTCTTTACCGCGGGCGATGATGAGGCTGCGCTGGCTGAAGGCTCACGCGACGCCTATTTGAAAAAAAACCTGCGCTATTCGCAGCTCGCGCCGATCTCCATGTTCGAGGAAAAAAATACGAAATCGAACATGCCGGCGCAGGTCGAGATCTATGCGGAAGGCGAAGATGCCTACAAGCTTCTGTTCATCGCCAAAGGCGGTGGTTCGGCCAACAAGGCATTTCTGTTCCAGGCGACGCCGTCGATCCTCACGCACGACCGGATGCTTGCCTTCCTGAAGGAGAAAGTGCTCACGCTCGGCACGGCAGCGTGCCCGCCTTATCACCTTGCCATCGTCATCGGCGGCACATCGGCGGAACTCACGATGAAGACCGTGAAGCTCGCCTCGACGAAATATCTCGACGAGCTGCCCACCAAGGGGAGTGAGGACGGTCATGCCTTCCGCGACCTCGAGATGGAGGCAGAAGTGCTGAAGATGACGCAGTCGACCGGCGTCGGCGCGCAGTTCGGCGGCAAATATTTCTGCCACGACGTGCGCGTGATCCGCCTGCCGCGGCACGGCGCGTCACTGCCGATCGGACTCGGCGTGTCCTGCGCCGCCGACCGGCAGGCACTCGGAAAGATTACCAAAGACGGCGTGTTCCTCGAGGAGCTCGAGCATCACCCCGCGCAGTACTTGCCCGATGTCGACCAGGAAAAGCTCGGCGGGCAGGTGGTGAAAGTCGACCTGCGCCGGCCGATGAAGGACATTCTTGCGCAGCTGTCGAAATATCCGGTGAAGACACGATTGTCGCTGACCGGCACCATGATCGTTGCGCGCGATCTCGCGCATGCCAAGCTGCGCGAGCGGCTGGAGGCGGGGAA
>DASSYU010000600.1:0-3836 GCA_035703125.1 Pseudolabrys sp.
CCGACGCCCTAGCCTGACGAGCGGACGATCCGCTTGATCTTGTCGAGCGTATAATTCTGGCCGTTGATCGACAGGACGGGCGAGGATCCCGTGAGGTCGATGGAATCGACGACGGCTTCGACCTCGGTGGATATGGCGACCAACTGCTTGTTGGAGTCGACCGCGGTGGCGGTCAACGTGTAGCTGCTGCGGCATTTTCCGATGCGTGAGGGGCGCTGCTGGGAATCGGGGGTAGCGTCGGAACGTCGTTCAATGTTTTCGCTGTAGCGCTGATGTCGGCGCCAGACGGAGTCGGCGCGCCCGCGTCGGAACGATGGGCTGGGTGTTATGAAATCGTCACGACCCTGCGATACATGGTGCTTTTCGCCATCACCCGTTCCGGCTTGCGGATTACCTTCCGCGCGCTGCGGCGCGGCGTCCTTGGTCAAAATCTGGAAAGCATCGTCGGTCTCGGCGGTCGGCTGGTCGGTCTCGACCTGATCGCCCGCATCCGCTTGCTTACCTTTGCCGTCCTCGACCTTTTTTCCAATAACCGCTTTCGGCACATCCACGCCAAGCTGCTTCATCTTGGGTGTGGCATCCGCCACGAGAGCCAGCTGTTGCAGCGATTGCTCGACCTGCTTGCCGTCATCCGGTGTCGGGGTGGGCGTTTGCGCCGGCGCCGGAACGATTGAGGTCGCACCGGAGTTTGCGACGGTCACGACGCTGTCGGCCGGTGTCGTCACGCTCGCATCATCGGTTTTCCGTCCGGCATCTGGTTCGGGATTGGGTTTTGCCTGAATGCTGTCGGCGACGTTGCCGACGTTGCCGACGTCGCCAACGTCGCCGGTGCCCTCGCGCTTTGCGACTTTCTTGCCGTCAACTCTTGCGGTGCTCTCGTCAGCCGGCCCCTCATCGGCTGTAACGGCCTCGTCGGTATTTGCCGGCTTGGTGTCGTCGTTCGGTTCGCCTGCCTTGCGGTCTCTGCTTTTTGCGGGCGCCTGCTTGTCGTCGCTCTTGGCAACCTTGCTTTCGTGCTGCGGCGGCGCGGGCTCGGCAGGCGGCGACGTGTCCTCGATCAGGCTTTCGAACGAGGAGGGCGCGCGGTCGGACGGCGCCGGACGGGCGACGCGCGGCATATGCAGGTTAGGCGCATGAACTTTGGGATCTGACGCAACTTGTGGCACAGGCGGACCTCCGGATATTCCGCCGTTTGATGTGCAATCGTCAGGCCAGCCCCGGAATTGCCGAATTTATGTTTTTATTCAATTGCTTGCGCAGGCGGGAGGCGGAAGGCAGGCGTACCGTGCCCGGCACTCGTGATAGCGAAGTGGCAAAATTTGCCGGTTGCCGGCTCGCATTGCGCGCACCCGGTCGCCACCTATAGTAAGAACGGCCATGGCCAACAGTCTCGAACTCGAGCGCAGCCCCGAAACGACGCGTGTCGTTGTCGCCATGTCCGGCGGCGTCGACTCGTCGGTGACGGCCGCCCTGCTCAAGGCGGAAGGCTACGACGTGGTCGGCGTGACGCTGCAGCTCTACGACAACGGCGCAGCGGTGCATCGCAAGGGCGCCTGTTGCGCGGGCCAGGACATCTACGATGCCCGCAGCGTCGCCGAGTGCATCGGCATTCCGCACTACGTTCTCGATTACGAGACGCGATTCAAGGAGGCTGTGATCGACCGCTTCGCCGAAAGTTACATCCACGGCGAGACGCCGGTTCCTTGCGTCGAGTGCAATATGTCGATCAAGTTTCACGACCTGCTGGTCACGGTGCGCGAGCTCGGCGCGGACGTGCTCGCGACCGGTCACTATGTTGCGTCACGCTCGCTGCCTGGCGGGGGCAGGGCGCTCTACCGCGCGCGCGACGAGGAACGCGACCAGAGCTATTTCCTTTTCGGAACGACGCGCGAGCAGCTTGACGTCTTGCGCTTCCCGCTTGGGGAGCGAACTAAGACCGAGACCCGTGAGCTTGCCCGCCGCTTCGGGCTCGCAATTGCCGACAAGCACGACAGCCAGGACATCTGCTTCGTGCCGACGGGCCACTACGCCGAGATTATCGAAAGGCTGAAGCCGGGCGCGGCGGAGGCCGGCGATATCGTCGATCTTGATGGGAAAGTGCTTGGTGCGCATTCCGGCATTATTCATTTCACCGTCGGTCAGCGGCGCGGTCTCGGCGTTGCCACCGGCACGCCTCTCTATGTCGTGCGTCTTGATGCCGACCAGCGGCGTGTTGTCGTCGGTCCGCGCGAGGCGCTGCGCATGAGCCGCATCGTGCTGCGCGACGTCAACTGGATCGGCGAAGGGTCGCTCGAGGAGGCGCTGGCCGACGATCGCCGCGAGGTCTACGTGAAAGTCCGTTCGACGCGGTCGCCGCAGGCCGCCTGGCTGCGACACGGCGTAAACGGTTGCGAGGTTGAGCTGGTCGATGGCGAGCATGGCGTGTCGCCCGGCCAGGCCTGCGTTTTCTATGACGCGGGTGAGGGGCAGGCGCGTGTGCTGGGCGGCGGATTCATCAAGAGTGCGGTCGCGGCCGGCGATATTCGTTCCGCCGGCGACACGCGCGCGGTAGCTCCCGCGATGCGCCGCTAGTTCTCGCCGTGGGGGCGGACATCGATAAAATAAGCGTTGAGCGTGCCTATGCGCGATGGGCGCCGGTCTATGACCTGGTTTTCGGCGCGGTGTTCGATGCCGGCCGGCGCGCCGCGATCGCTGTCGCTGAAGAGGCTTGCGGCGAGCAGGGCGGGCGGATTCTCGAAGTCGGGGTCGGTACCGGGATCTCGTTGCCCGACTATTCGAGAAGAAATCGACTTGTCGGCATCGATCTCTCGGAGCCGATGTTGCGCAAAGCGCACGAACGCGTTGCAGAGCACAGCCTTTCTAATGTCGAGACATTGGCGGTCATGGATGCCGAGCGCATGGCGCTGCCCGATCGGTCATTCGATGTTGTGGTCGCGCAATTTGTGATCACGGCGGTGCCGAATCCCGAAGCGACGCTCAACGAGTTTGCGCGCGTGATCCGGCCCGGCGGCGAGATCGTCCTGGTCAATCACATCGGCGCCGAAGCCGGTCCACGCCGCGCGTTCGAGGTCTGCTTTGCACCGATCGCGCGCAGGCTGGGCTGGCGGCCGGAATTCCGCTTTGGCCGTCTGGCCGATTGGGCCGAGCGCCACGGCGGAGTACGCGTGTTGGAGCATCGGCCAATGCCTCCGCTCGGGCATTTCTCGCTGATCCGCTTCGAGCGTCTCACCGGCGGCACCTGAGCGGAACTCTCCCTCCCATCAAACCGTTATCTCCATCGCGCATGTCCGCGCGCGGAGGAAGCGTGCCATGGTCTGCCACATCCGACTTGCCGGCCTCGCAATAGTGGCATTGCTGATGCCGTCGATAGTCGCGGCGCAGGCGCCGCCTCCCACCAAGGCCCCGGTCGCGCCCAAGGCCGACCAGCTCGATCCGAATGCTTGCGCGCACTCGGACACGCAGGCAACGGTCGGGAAGGGCGGCGAAGTTCAGGTCCATCGTCCGGACGGAAAGGACGACCTGAGTGAGAAGCTTGCGCGGTCGGGCGGTGTCATTTGCCCGCCGGAGCATGTCGATCCCGAAATCAGGCAACCGACCCCGCCGACCGGTGGCTCGATGCCGGTCATTCCGCCGCCCGGCAGCCCCGGAGGTGACCAGTCGGTTCAGCCGAAATAACCGCTCGAGAGGTGAAGTATGCGATTGCTTGACAGTATTTGGTTCGGCTTCCTATATCGCGCCCATTCCGGCGGTTTGTTTCGGAATGGCGGGGTAGCTCAGCTGGTTAGAGCAGCGGAATCATAATCCGGAGGTCGGGGGTTCGAGTCCCTCCCCCGCTA
>DASSYU010000605.1:0-2528 GCA_035703125.1 Pseudolabrys sp.
CCGCACCAACCCCAGACGCGCGACATCAGCCGGCTGCATGTCGGTGATGTCCTGCCCCTTGTATAGGATGCGCCCGCGTGTGGGACTAAGGAACTTGGTGAGCAGATTGAAGCAGGTCGTTTTGCCGGCGCCGTTCGGCCCGATCAATGCGTGGATGGTCCCGCGCTTCACACGCAGGCTGACACCATTGACGGCGACAAAACCCGCAAAGTCCTTGGTCAGATCCTCGGTCTCGAGGATCGTGTCGTCACTCATACGCCGCGGCCCCCCGTAGCGTATTCTTGGCAGGTTTTCGCAGTGCGGAAAAGGCCTATTAAAGCTTCACTCTTGCCACTGGTTACATGATTGTACCGGACGCGTCGGTTGGTCGGCTCAGCGAAATCACAGGAAAAGGCCTGAATCAGTCCGCCAACACTTCAGTCTCGCGCTTTGCGACATTTGCGAGTATTTCCGCGCCGCGATTGGCGGCCGGCAGGCCGCGAAAGAGAAAGCACAGACTGATTACGGCCTGCATTTCCTCTCAACTCGCCCCGGCCTTCCGTGCGGCAATGGCATGCAACTGGGCAGCATCACTCAGATCCATGAGCAGCATCCCAAACAGCATCAGCTGAGCGGTCTTGACGTCGAAGCACTTCGGATACATTGCGTGCTCGCGCATTTTTTCCTGCATATCGAGCAGCGCGGGGTCGAGCGCGCCGGTGACCGCCATGCGCGCCTCGATGCGCGGTGGCACGAAACCAATCAATTCGCGATAGATGTCGGTGCGATCCTCAAGCGACGCAATTTTGTCGGCGTATGCGCCGATACGCTCATGGACTGCCTTGAGATCAATGCGAGGGGGCAAAGTCATCTCATGCTCCGCAGCTAGAAGAAAACAGGAAATTCGGGAGCCTTGCCGCCTTTTTCACCTTCCACGTTCGGCGTTGCGTACTGGATGAAACTGTCTGGCAATGTTGCTCCCCAATAGACACCGGTGCCGCGCTCTTCTTCGCTCCACGTGACTGGCTCCCAATCCGGCGCCATCACCAGGAAACTACCAGAATAGATTTCCACGCGATGACCGCCGGGCTCATAGGTGTACAGGTAGAATCCCTGGGAATTATTGTGCTTTGACGGACCTGCCTCAATGAAAATGCCGTTCTCGATGAGGATGTCCGCGGCCCGCATGACATCGTCACGATTATCGACCCACAGCGAAAAATGATGCAGGCGTCCATGCGCGCCCTTCACATCGACGACGTATGCGAGCTGATGATGGATCGCTGTCGGGCTCATCCAGGAGCCGATCTCGATCTTGCCCTGGTCGTAGCGTACTTGTTCGCGCAACTGGAAACCCAGCAGCTCCTGCGCGAACTTTCGATTGGCCTCGACATCACTCGCAAGCAAAGCCAGATGGTCAACCCGGCGCACGCAGACACCGCGGCCAGTATATTTCTGCGGCAGATTTTTGAGCGTCGAGTGCAACCGTTCGGGAGGGATGAATTTCTGCTCCTCGTAATAGATCTCCATCACATGACCGTCAGGATCGCGGAAACGAAATGAGCGGCCTCGCCCAAAGTCGCCGTTGGTCCAACCAATCCCCAATCCGGCATCACCGATAGCCTTCGCACGGCGGTCTAGGGCCTGCGGGCTTATTGCCCGCCAGGAAATACAGCCAACACCCGCATTCTCGGAGGCCGTCAGTTTCAGAGTGCTTGTCGCATAGTCGCCGTAGCCGCGCAGATAAACGGACTTTCCAGCTTCGTGAACGGGTTCCATGCCGAGAAGATCGCGGAAGTACCAAAGGCTCTTCTCCGGCCTCGGTGTCAACAATTCGACACTGCCGAGGTGCGCGATATCGCGGATTAGCTCTGAAGTCTGCGCCATGGTCGCTCTCCGTTTTTTTTTATTATCAGCGGGAAGAGAGCGGGGCTTTGACCTAGCGCAAAAACGGGCTCGGCGGCTGCTGCTAGCCTTTAAATTTCTTGGCCAATGCGTCCGCATTGCGCGCGAGCAGTCCGACGTCGGCCCCCACGGCCACAAACAGGTAGCCCCAGTCGATATAGCGGCGGGCTTCCTCCTCGTTGCCTGTGAGAATTCCAGCCGGCTTGCCGATCGCCTTCAGGCGTTTCACCGCATCCTGCATGGCGTTTTGAACGTCCGTGTGTTGCGGATTACCGAGATGACCGAGCGATGCAGCGAGATCGGATGGACCAATGAAGACACCGTCGACACCGTCGACTTTGGCGATCGCTTCCAGCTGATCGAGTGCGGCGCGAGTCTCGACCTGCACGAGAACGCACATCTCGTCATTTGCCTTGGTGAGATAGCCGGGCACGCGGCCATAACGGCTGGCGCGCGCCGCAATCGAAACGCCACGAAGTCCCTGCGGCGGATAACGCGTGGAGGCCACTGCTCGCTTCGCCTCCTCCGCGTTCTGCACGTACGGAAAAAGAAGGGTCTGCGCGCCGATGTCGAGCGCACGCTTGGCCAGCACGGCATCATTCCAGGCTGGACGAATGATCGGCGTTGCCGTTCCGCGCTGGATT
>DASSYU010000030.1:0-8806 GCA_035703125.1 Pseudolabrys sp.
TTCATGCATGACCTTGGGCCTGCGCGAATGCATTCGCGTGCCCTCGCCGGCGGCGAGCACAATGGCAAGGCATGATCGACGAGGCATCCGGATTTTGGTTCTCGCTGCCGACGTGACGCATCCCATAGCCGAGCCGGCTGATAGGCAAAAGCCCGATGCCAGGACATCGTGAAAGACGGCAAAAGCGGGGTTTGGCGGATTCTGTTAATGTTTTCAATGATTCGCCCATCGAGGACCCCATGGCGACCGAGCCGGCGCCGGCTGAAATCAATTTGCGGGAGCCACGCGGGCGCGACTTTTCCGCCCTGCTCTGGCTGTGCGGTTGGGGCTTGGCGACGGCCGTTGCGCTGAGCGCGCTTGCCATAACGAGTCAGACCCGGACCGCAACCGACCGTCTGCGCTCGATTTTCGCCGCCAGCGAGCCGAGTGCCGTCGCACAAATGCCTCCGCGCGTCGCCCAGCTTGAATTGGAAACCCAGATGTTGACCGCGCAGGTCCGCGCCTTGAGTGCGGACCGTGACCGGCTCGCCGGGCACGTCGCGCTGCTCCAAAGCAGCGTCGACGACATGACAGGGGCCATCAAACGGCAGGCGGCCGCCACTGCGGCGGTCCTTGCCGCACGAGCGGCAGCCCCCGCATCGCAGCCGCACCCGAGCATTGCGCCGCCGGCGGCCAGTGCGACCCCGGCGGCTGCCGCGCCCGAAGCCAAAACTGACCCCGTCATCACCTCATCTGTTCCTCTGCCGCCGGAACGCGCCGCGGCGGCGCAGGCGTCCGCTGGGCCGGATACGGCGGCAAAGACGAGCGAGTCCGGTCTCGATCTCGGCGGTGCATCGACGCTCGACGGCGTGCAGCAACGCTGGACGACCGTGAAGGCCAATTTTGGCCCGCTCCTAATCAACCTGCACCCGCTGGCGGCACCCGAGCGCCGCCAGGGCAAAACGGGCTACCGGCTCGTGGTCGGCCCGCTGCCCAACAGCCCGGCCGCCACCGGGCTCTGTGCCCACTTCAATGCCGCGCACACGCCTTGCCGCGCCGTCAGGTTTGAGGGCGAACAGATCGCGCAGCGTTGATCGCCGCGGCATTGCAGCGCCATACTGGCCGCATGAAACTGTTTTTTCCCAGTGCGCGGGCGACGAACTGGCTGCTGATCATCGGATTTTGCTCGATCGGCTATGCGCTCTACATGCGCTATCTCGCGGTCGAGCAATCGACCGTCGGGCTTGCCTGCCAGGCCGGTTTGAACACCTGGCTCTGCGTCACGCGCCAGATCACCATCGCGTTGTTCACGTATTCCGCTTTTGGCTGGGCCGCGCTGGTGGTGGCCGCAGTGAATTTGCTGAGGCCATCGCTTGTCCTGTTTGCGATTGCGCTCGCAGCGGCCTGTCTCGGGGTCGTCCTCTATAATGTCGGACTGTCCTCCCTCGCCATCGGCCTGCTGGTGCTCAGCCTTGCGCGTCGCGCACCTGAGCCAGATTGAATGCCAGGGCCGCCAGAACCGCGCAGACCCACAGCGACTGCCAATTGGCAAAGGTTTCGTTGAAGACAATGTAGATGACCGACAGTGCAAGCACGCAGGCTGCAGACATTTCCGCAATAACGCGTGTCCCTTTCGCGCGGCCGACAAGAAATCCCTGGACGACGAAAGGCAGGATCGCCGCGGTGAGCGGTGCAAAGGGAAAATCACGGTAGCGCGGATCGAACACCAGGCCGAGTGCGACAAGGAAAGCCAGCAGCATCACCGCGAGCAATATGGCGCCGGCGACGCGGCCAAGCGGCTCGCTGGCGCGCTGTTCTTTCGGTCCAAGCAATTGCGCGAAGCTGGGAACGAGACTCTTTTGCATGATCGCCATGCTCAAAACGACCGGCGCCAGGAACGCGACTGCGGCGAGCATCAAGGAACGCGCCCAACCTGCGAGGCCGAGACTCTCGATCGGAATGTTTTCGATCGTCCACCCCATGAGCGCCCCCCCGACGAGCGCATTCGCGCCGACGCCCAGCCATTGCAAGGTGCGGGCGCTTTCGTCGCGCACATAGATCGCCGCACCAAATACAATGACAGCAAACAAGATCCCGCCGATGCCCTGCCATATCCAGGATGGATGATTGGAGACCGGCTGCGCCCAACCGAATTTCGGCACCCGTGAATAGCCGTTCAGCAATCCCCAATGACCGCCGACCGTCCCTTCAAGAGCGCGTTTCCACGGCTGATCGAAAGCTTCGATGACGTTGACGTGGAAATTCTCACGCTTGCTGAGCGCGAGTACGTCCTGGATGACCCTTGCCTGATTTACCGGCGATGGCAGCGCGCCTTCACGCATGCGGCCGGCGCTCGGCCAGCCGACTTCGCCGATGAGAACTTCCTTGCCTGGAAACGCGTCGACGACTTGCCGGCGAATGCTGCCGACATGTGCTCCGGCCTGTCCGGCGGAAATTGGAAAATCCTCCCAATAGGGCAGGATATGGATGGTGACAAAATCGACGGCATTGGCAACGTCGCTGTTGCGCAACCAGAATTCCCATACATCGGCGTAAGTGACGGGCACGCGGACGCGCGCCTTGACCGCGCGGATCGTCCGCGCGAGGTCGGTTGCCGTCATGTCGCCGCGCAGAAGCACCTCGTTGCCGACGACGACGGCACGGATGGTTTCCGGGTACTTGTTCGCGAGCGCGATGGCTGTCTCGATCTGGTAGTTGTTTTTGGCCGGATGGCTGGAAAGCCACAGCCCCTGCATGACCTTCAGGTCGTATTTGGCGGCAATCCCGGCGATCTGGTCCAGGCCGAAATCGACCGAGTATGTACGGACGCAGTCGGTGATTTCCGAGAGCCGGGCCAGGTCGTCGTCGATCTGGGCTGCAGGGATCATTGTTGCCGGGTCAAGCGGCGTCTGCAGCCCGCGGAATGGCGCGTATGACACGCAATAGAGCTTCTCCGCCCGCCCTACCTGGGGGTACGGCATGAGGACCGGGCTGCCGAGCCAAACCCAGACACCGGCGATCGCCATCGCCACAAAGGCGAGGCATGTGAGAGCTTGGCGCATCGGAGGCCCGACAATGGGGTCAACGGATATCATCCGGCTTATCGCGCACCGCCGCCCCTGCCAAGGTGACCGGCCTTAAGCAAGGATTGTGGTTACGCTGGACAAAGGGACCGGGTTGAGGCCAAGTCTTGAGGCAAGTGTTGCGGATTGAAATTCAGGTTAATGGGCACGGCTGGCGTACAGGCAATTTCACCAGAAAAACACCGCCGTATTAGCGTCCCAATCCGGGTGCAAACAGGGCGCCAGGGTCGGCGTAAGGCCAAGTAAAAAAACACATCCGACGGGGACAATGCTGTTTTCTTTTGAGTTGCGTCGGGGTTTAGCCGTGCTTTGCTGCGCGGCTGCGCTGAATGTCTTTGCCCCGGCGGCCTTTGCGCAGAGCGGGAACGGCAAGCCGCCCGAGCCGCAGAAACCCGCCGCCGATGCCGCGAAGGCCGACACCGCGAAGGAAGGCCAGAAAAAGATCGACGAGATCGCCGAGGCCTCCCGTGCGTTGTCCGGCGCGGCTGGCAACCCGGAATGCGTCTGGCTTGGCCGCCGGGTGGTGAGCCTGCTCTGGCGGGACGACCTGGACACGGCTTTCCGGCATCTCGACCTTTACGACCGCTTCGGCTGCCCGGGCCCCCATATCCAGACCACTTTCCGCTGCCTGGTCCGGCAGGGAAACATGGATCCGAAGCAGCAGGAAACGTTGCACGGCCGGGTTCACGCGTGCTGGCTTAACCCTAACCTTGAGCCTGCCCCTGCCACGGCAGCGGCGCCGGCGGCTCAAGCGCCAGCGGCTACTTCGGGCGGAACCACCCAGCGCTAGGCGGCGTTCTTAGTAGCGAATTTTCATTGCGGTGCCATGTAAGTGCCTAGGATTTGCCATGTCGGGTAGTTACTTGAATCGTTACCTTATGCCGCGCTACGTTTTGCCTGCGCAGACGGAGTATCGGCTGGGCCCAGGGGACGGGCTCAGGGGTCTGCCATCCTGCCCCGCTTGGTTTTGAGTTCTATGCGCACCGTCGCTGCCGTGATCGCCCTTGTGGCGTGCGTGCATGTCGGGTTGTGGGCGTTAATGCGCGACGAGGTTCGCGCCCCCAACTTCGAAGGGCAGCTCGCAAGCGTTTCCTACGCGCCATTCAAAGGCTCCGCGCATCCTGATTCCGGCACCACGGCGCAAGCCGCGCAAATCCGTTCCGACCTCAAACTTCTCGCGCCCTACACGCGAGCCGTCCGTACTTACTCGGCGACCAGCGGTGTCGAACTCGTGCCGGGCATAGCTTCGGAATTCGGACTGCGTGTTACAGCCGGCGCATGGATCGACAAAAATCGCGATCGCAACGAGCGTGAAATCCGCTCGGTGATCGATCTCTCGAAGCGTCACAGCAACGTCAACGGCATCATCGTCGGCAACGAGACGATCTATCGCGATGAGCAAAAAGTCAGCGACCTGATTCAGATGATCCAGCGCGTGAAGCGCTCGACCAACGTTCCGGTCACCACCGGCGAAATCTGGCACGTCTGGATCGAACACCCCGAGCTCGTTTCCGCCGTCGACTATATTGCCGCGCACATTCTTCCTTACTGGGAAGGCTTCTCGGAGACGCAGACGGTCGATCAGACCGTCATCATCTACGAGAAGCTGCGCAAGGCATATCCCGGCAAGCGGATCGTCATTGCCGAGTTCGGCTGGCCGAGCGCGGGCTACAACATGCATCGAGCCAATCCCGGCCGCATCGAGCAGGCCGTCGTGCTGCGCGACTTCGTGGCGCGCGCCGAAGCCTACGGCATGGACTACAACATCGTCGAAGCGATCGACCAGCCGTGGAAGACGAACGAAGGCGGGGTCGGACCCTATTGGGGAATTTTCGACGCGTCGCGCCATCCCAAATTCAGCTGGACCGGCCCGATCACCGAACCTGATCATTGGAAGCTTGCGACGATTGCCATTCTAGTGAGCGTGCTGCTCTCGCTGCCGCTGCTTGCGATGAGTGCCGTCACGTTGTGGCAAGCCGCAATGCTCACAGGCGCCGCGAACGTCGTGGGCGCGTGGTTCGCCGCTGTCTTTGCGTACTGGAACGGTCACTATTTTGTTCCGGGCGCTGCGTTCGCCCTTGGCCTCGGCATAATTCTGCTGATCCCGTTGATCATCATTGCGCTCGCGCGCATCGAGGAAATTGCCGCCATCGCTTTTGGCCGCAAACCTCTGCGCCTGATCGGCAGCCCAACGCTCGTCCCTGAGGCCTATGTGCCGAAAGTTTCGATCCATATCCCGGCGCATAATGAGCCGCCCGAGATGCTCAAACAGACGCTCGACGCGGTCTCACAGCTCGTTTACCCGAATTTCGAGTGCATCATCGTCATCAACAACACGCCCGACCCGGCCATGTGGTTGCCGGTCGAAGAACACTGCCGGCTACTCGGCGACCGCTTCAAATTCGTGCGCGACGACAACCTCGCTGGCTTCAAGGCAGGCGCATTGCGTCTCGCGCTGGCGCATACGGCCGCGGATGCCGAGGTGATTGGCATCATTGACTCCGACTACGTGGTGCAGCCCGACTGGCTCAAGGACCTTGTGCCGCTGTTCAATGAGCCGGAGGTCGGCCTCGTCCAAGCGCCGCAGGATCACCGTGATGGCGAGCGCAGCGTCATGCACCACGCGATGAACGGCGAGTATGCCGGCTTCTTCGACATCGGCATGGTTCAGCGCAATGAGTTCAATGCGATCATCGTGCACGGCACGATGTGCCTGATCCGGCGCCAGGCGATCGAGGCGGCCGGCGGCTGGTCAAGCGACACAATCTGCGAAGATACGGATCTCGGGCTCACTCTGCTCGAACTCGGCTGGAAGACGTATTACACTAATCGTCGGTACGGCCACGGACTGCTGCCGGACAGCTTCGAGGCCTACAAGAAACAGCGCAACCGCTGGGCGTATGGCGGCTTCCAGATCATGAAGAAGCATTGGCGCCGGTTCCTGCCTGGCGCCAGCCGGCTCAACCGCGATCAAAAGCGCGAATTCGCGCTCGGCTGGCTCAATTGGCTCGGCGCCGAAAGCATCGGTGTGGTGGTGGCTATCCTGAATATCATCTGGGTGCCGGTCGTCGCGTTCCTCGACATCGCGGTGCCCGACCGCATTTTGACGACGCCTATCATCGTGAGCTTCATCGTCTCGGTCGTGCATTTCGCCACGCTCTACCAGTTGCGCGTGCGGCCGCGCATCGGTCAGCTGCTCGGATCGGTATTCGCGGCGATGTCGGTGCAATGGACAGTTGCCCGCGCCGTCGGCTTCGGCGTGATCAAGGACCGCCTGCCCTTCGTGCGCACGTCGAAAGGCGGACTGCGCCGCACCACCGACTTCCACGCATTTTGGGAAGCGGTGCTGGCGGGGTTGCTGATCCTCGGAGCGATCGTTCTGGTCTTCACGAACTACAAGGAAGTGCGCGAGATCGACATCTTCGCACTGGTGCTGGTCGTGCAAAGCCTGCCGTTCATCGCGGCCGTCGGGCTTGCCGTTATCGAGCGCACGCAGCTCAATGACTTCGCCTATTGGCGCAACGTCGGGGCGCGCGTCACGCGGCTGCTTCCGGTCCTGCGCCGCAACGGCGCGCTGGCAAAAGCCCCGCAGCCCGTCCCGACGCAGAACCCCGGCGAGCTCGTCCAGTAAGATCCGCGGCTAGGCGGGCAACGCCGTTTCGACCAGCTTCACCCAGTACGAGGTGCCGAACGGAATCACCTCGTCATTGAAATTATATGACGGGTGATGCAGCCCCGCGCTCGCGCCATTGCCGATCCAGATGAAGGCACCGGGCCGGGCGTTGAGCATGAAGGAAAAATCCTCCGCGCCCATCATAGGCGGCAGCCCGGTATCGACTTTGTCCTGACCGGCAATCTGGCTGGCGACCGACGCGGCGAACTCCGTCTGCTTGTCGTGGTTCACCAGCACCGGATAGCCGCGCTTGTAGGTCAGCTTGGCCTTTGCGCCGTAAGCAGTGGCCGTGCTTTCCACGATCACCGGCAGACGCTTCTCCAGAAGTTCGCGGACCTCAGGGGCGAGACTGCGGGCGGTGCCGCGCAGCTGCACGGTCTGGGGAATGACGTTGTCGGCATTGCCGGCGCGGAACATGCAGATCGAAACGACCGCGGACTTGAGCGGGTCGACATTGCGCGAGACGACCGACTGAAGCGCATTGATGATCTGCGCGCCTACCAGAACCGTATCGACACCGAGATGCGGTCGCGCCGCATGGGCGCCGACACCCTCGATATCGATGGTCAGCGCGTCGGCGGCCGCCATCATCGGGCCGGGACGGATCCCGAATGCGCCGACGGGCATCCCCGGATAGTTGTGCATCCCGAAAACTTCCTCGATGCCGAAACGATCCATCAGCCCGTCGTCGACCATGGCCTTGCCGCCGCCGCCGCCTTCTTCCGCCGGCTGGAAGATGACAACGGCCGTGCCGGAGAAATTCCGGGTCTCCGTGAGATAGCGGGCGGCACCGAGCAGCATGGCGGTATGGCCGTCATGGCCGCACGCGTGCATCTTTCCCGGAACGGCCGACTTGTACGGCAGGTCGTTCGCTTCCTCGATCGGAAGCGCATCCATGTCGGCGCGCAGGCCGATGGTCTTCCCGGACGCGCCCTTCTTGCCGCGGATAACGCCGACCACGCCGGTGCGCCCGAGACCGGTCACGACCTCGTCGCAGCCGAACGCCTTGAGCTTCTCTGCGACGGATCCCGCGGTGCGGTGCACGTCGTACTGCAGCTCGGGGTGCATGTGCAGATCGCGCCGCCACTCGGTAATGTCGGCATGAAGGTCGGCGACGCGGTTCACGATTGGCATGATCTCGCTCCTTGGCGGGCCCAGTGTAGCAAATCACCTGGCCGCGAGTTCAGGAAATAGGCGGGGTTGGCCTATTGACCGGGCAGGTCCCCGCCCCTACACCGACCCCTCAATCCTGGCAACGGGCGCGTAGCTCAGTGGTAGAGCAACTGACTTTTAATCAGTAGGTCGATGGTTCGATCCCATCCGCGCTCACCAAATCAATCCGGCACTTCGAATCAGAACAGGTAGCAATTCAACGCTGAGGAATCACGCCGGCCATATGCGGCTGGCGAAGGGCTGGTCTGCGTTCGAATGCGACAAGCAGCAAACGCTTGGAAATGCGGCCGTCAGCGGGATGACCGCCGCCGGGCACTTAAGATTAATGGTCGGACTGCCTTGCGCCGATGAGCAAATAAATCTAGCGAGCGCGCATCTCGTTGGAGAAATCAATGCGAATGCCTCTTCTTGCCTACTTCCTGGTCATGGGAATTATTCTTTTTTCGGGTTTGGTCATGGTGAGCAGCCAACTCGAATCGAAGTCGCTGCCAGTATCTCAAAGGATCGGCGTTCCGCCGCCCTTCAAAGCTCAGCCGGATGCAAATGGATCGCCGGCAGGCTCGGTGAATCCTGTCGCCGAATAGTTGGCGGAGAGAAGCTTCTGCAATCAGGGTTTGCCCTTGCCGCCAATCCAAATCCCGCATCTAACGCTTGGACGATGACTGCCCGTTAACCGCGGCGAGCGGAACGAGGTGGCGCGGGACAATGACGCGCTGATTCGCCACGAGCGCGGCGCCCTCCGGAATCTGATTGATCTGCGTGAGTGCCCAGAGCGGCGCGCGGTACTTGATCGCAACCGTCTCCAGCTTGTCGTCCGCCTTGACAACAGCGGGCATGCCGCTGTCCCACAAATCGACCGTGGCATCGGGCGGGACAACATAGCGGATGGGCACGCCCT
>DASSYU010000124.1:0-4679 GCA_035703125.1 Pseudolabrys sp.
CAGCACGGCGCGTATGCGCATTTCGTAGAACACGCCCCCGTACCGCTCCCCGCTGCGGCCGTCGAGCCTCTCGAACGAGACGAGCGTGTACGGCGAGAGGAAGGTCTGCCTGAAAATCTGCTGCATGGCCGCCTGGGCCACCTCGATGCTCGGCTCGCAGTTGCCGCTGCAGACCGCGTGGGCGGGGAATGCAAGCGCCAGCGCGACACCGGCAATCGCCGCCGCGCGCGAGACGATACGCATTAACTCACTCAACGTGACGGACCTTGCATTCCCAACAGGCACGGCCGCGACATACCGGAATTTCCGAGCTCCGAAAAGCGCGCGAACGCCGCACGACTAACGCGGGCCCGGCTTTGCGGGTGCGAGCAGAATGAAGGGACGTGCCACTCGCTCCGCTCACCCCCGCGAAAGCGGGGGTCCAGGGCGCAATGGTTCGGATTCTGTTTCTGGATTCCCGCTTTCGCGGGAATGAGCGGAGTATGAGTATGAGTTATCCCGCGAGCTTGTCGAATTCCTCGATCGTGACCGCCGGCGCGGTGGTACCGGTCGCCTTCGCCAGCGCGGCCGATGCCGCCATCGCGCGCGCGTTGTCCGGCAGGTCGGCGATCATCACGAGATCGATGCCGCCGAGCGTCGCATAGGCGGCCTTGAGCTCGCCGCCATGCTTCTTGAACAGCGCCTTGGCGTCCTCGGACCGCTTGGCGCTGATGCCTTTGAGAGCTTCGGCCGAATATTTCCCGAACAGCAGGTAGGTAGCCATGACACATCTCCGGTTTCAGGAGGAACGTGGCCGTCGAATTATAGTCCAGGGCGGGCGATGGCGTCAGGGCCGGAATTTTGTGCCGTATGACGAAACGTGTACCTGGTACGGACACATTTATTCGACGACGTCGTCGGCAATCGAGAGTATTCCGGCCGGCACGTCGATCCCAAGCGTTCGCGCAGTCTGAAGATTGAGTGCAAACTTGAACTTGGCGGACTGCAGGACGGGCAAGTCCGCGGGCTTCGCACCCTTGAGGATGCTGCCGGCATAAATGCCGACCTGGCGGGCCATATCCGCGAGATCGGCCCCGTAACTCATGAGACCGCCGGCAGCCACAACTTCGCGGTCCGAGTAGGCTGCCGGAATCCGTTCGCGCGCCGTCGAGGTTGCAAATTGCACGCCGCGGCTGTTGAAGAACGCGTCGGAGGCGACAAAAAGCGCATCGACGCGCTCGCGCGCCAGCACATCGAAGGCTCCATCGATCTCTCCGATCGTGCTGGCGTTGAGGGTCTTCTGGATTTGCACGCCAATGGCGCCGGCGGCCTTGCGCACCTCGCGCAGGGTACTTTGGCTGCTCGACGCGTTGCCCGGATTGACGAGCACCGCAAAACGCGTCGCCTTCGGCACAAGGTCATGCAACAGCCGCAAGCGCTTGCCGGTCACTTCCTGGGAGAAGGTATTGATGCCGGTCGCATTGCCGCCGGGCCGGCCGAGATTTGCGACAAGGCCGAGCCGGACGGGATCTTCGGGCACAGCGAACGCGATCGGGACGGTCGTTGTCGCCGCCTTCGCGGCAAGCGCCGCGACGACGCTGCCTGGCGTCGCGATGACCGAAACCTTCCGCCTGACCAGGTCAGCCATCACCGCCGGCAGTTGATCGGTGCGGCCCTCCAGCCAGTGATACTCGATCGTAACGTCCTTGCCTTCGACGAAGCCGGTTTCGCTAAGACCCTTGCGGAATGCGACCGCACGGCTCTTGAGGCCCTCTGCCGAACCGGTGTTGACGAAGCCAATGATCGGCAATGCAGATTGTTGGGCGCGCAGCGCGGATGGCCATGCGCCGGCCGCCGCGACGCCGCCGACAAGCGTAAAGAATTCGCGTCGTCTCATCGCGCCCCCCGAGCCAGGCATCGTAGCAACCGGCACCTGTCCTCCGGAAGGGGGGCGGATAGTACTCAACCAAAACCGTCATTCCGGGGCGCGCCGACAGGCGCGAACCCGGAATCCAGATGCAAGCACTGCGCCCGTTCTGGATTCCGGGTTCGCTCGCCATAAGCGCGTTTACGCGCGTCTTCGACGCGCAATGGCTCGCGCCCCGGAATGACAGAGAGAAACGCAATGACATTACTCTCACGCCAACGTGTAACATTGTGTGATGCTGCCGGCCGGCTTCGTCCGTATATGAGAGCAAACGCATTCACCGGGATGTCCGCCAATGTCAGCAAAGATCAAACGCCCCGCCCTCCTCCTCTCGCTCGCCCTTGCCGCCGCGCCGCTTGCGGCGCAGGCCGAGCCAGCCGTCATCATCCCGCCGCCCGCGGCGGAAGCGCCCGCGCAAAATTCCGGACTTGGCTCCGGATTGGAGACCGCGGTGCTCGCGGGCGGATGCTTCTGGGGCATCCAGGCGGTCTACCAGCACGTGAAGGGCGTGAAGAACGCCGTGTCCGGCTATGCCGGCGGCGCGCAGAAGGATGCTGTCTATGAAACCGTCACCTCGGGCCGCACCGGCCACGCCGAATCTGTGCAGGTGACCTTCGACCCGAAGCAGATTTCCTACGGCAAGATCCTGCAGATCTTCTTCTCGGTCGCGCACGACCCGACGCAGCTCAACCGCCAGGGCCCCGACACCGGCCCGCACTATCGTTCGGAGATTTTCCCGCAGAGCGAGGCGCAGGCGAAGATTGCGAAGGCCTACATCGCGCAACTCGATGCGGCGAAAGCCTGGAAGCGCCCGATCGTGACCAAGACCGGCACGATGAAGGCGACGTTCTTCCCGGCCGAGGCCTATCACCAGGACTACGCGATCAAGCACCCCTACCAGCCCTACATCGTCTTCAACGACGCGCCGAAGGTCGAGAACCTGAAGAAGACGTTTCCGGATGTGTGGCGCGATCAGCCGGTGCTGGTGTCGCAGGCGGACAGGTCGAACTAAGCCGACGCGGAAGCAAAGCTGCGCCGGCGCCGAGAATTCAGCGCCGGCGTTTGTGCGCGGTGCTCTCCGGCGCCCGGATCGCGCCCGACGCGGCCGCAGCCAGAAGCCTGCGGAAGGTCGGGCATTCCAGATGGCTCGGCGCACGGCAGACGGCGGCATGCCGCAACCCGTCGCGCATGGCGCCCAGCCTGCGCATCGTCCGGTCGAGCTCGTCCGCTTTCGCTGCCAGCATCTGGCGATCGATGCGCACCCGTCCATCCGGCGAAAACATCCGCGCAATCTCCTCGAGCGTGAATCCGGACGCCCGCGCCAGCGCGATCAGGGCCAGCCTTTCGAACACGGCGGGTTCGAACAGACGGCGCAGGCCGCGCCGGCCCGCCGACACGATCAACCCCTTTTCCTCATAGAACCGCAGCGTCGAGGCCGGAACGCCGGAGCGCCGCGCCACCTCGGCAATGTCGGGAAATTTCATCCTTGACCTCAAGTTAACTTGAAATAGTAGCACAGGCCTCATCGCTTGGCAAAAGCGGAGAGGCAAAATGATCGACGCAATCCTGATCGGCGCGGGCGCTACCGGCTTCCTCGACCTCTGGTCCGCCGCGCGGGCACGACTTTTCGGAGCTGCAACGCCGGACTATTCCCTAGTCGGCCGCTGGCTCGCGCACCTGACGCGCGGGCGGCTGTTCCACGACGCCATCGCGAAGTCCGCGCCGGTCAAAGGCGAGCGGCTGATCGGCTGGATCGCGCACTACCTCATCGGCATCGCCTTCGCGGCTGCCCTGCTCATCGGCTGGGGGCCTGGGTGGGTGCGCGAGCCCACGCTCATTCCCGCGCTGATCGTCGGGATCGGCAGCGTGGCGGCGCCCTTCCTGCTGATGCAGCCGGGCATGGGCTTGGGCATCGCCGCAAGCCGCACGCCCAATCCCGCCGCCGCGCGGCGACGCAGCCTCACCACGCACGCGATTTTCGGTCTCGGCCTCTACGCCGCCGGCTGGGCGGTGCGGCTGATCGAACTCTGACGACCACACATGAAACCACCAAACAAAGGAGTACTACGATGACTTTTTCTTCTTTCGCTGCACGACGTCTGCCGCCGCGCTATGCGGCGTTTGTGATGCCGTTCGTTCTTTCCATCCTGATGTCGCTGATCGTCTCGGGAGCTTCCACGATGAAGAGTCTCGGCATCAGCCCCGCATTTATCACCACATGGCCCGTTGCATGGTTTTTGTCGTGGCTGGTTGCCTTCCCGACGCTTCTCCTGGTGCTGCCCATGGTCCGCCGGATCGTCAGCATCGTGGTTGAGCCTGCACCGCGGTGAAAAGCAAAAATGGCGGGCCTGAGCCCGCCATTTTCAGAACTGGGTCCCCGCTTTCGCGGGGACGAGCGGCTAATGGACTAGTTATCCAAAAAGCTCCGCAGTTTCCTTGACCGGCTCGGATGCTTCAGCTTCCGCAGCGCCTTCGCCTCGATCTGGCGGATGCGCTCGCGGGTCACCGAGAACTGCTGGCCGACTTCCTCCAGCGTGTGGTCGGTGTTCATGCCGATGCCGAAGCGCATGCGCAGCACGCGCTCCTCGCGCGGCGTCAGTGACGCCAGCACGCGCGTCGTGGTCTCGCGCAGATTCGACTGGATGGCCGCGTCGATCGGCAGGATCGCGTTCTTGTCCTCGATGAAATCGCCGAGATGCGAATCCTCCTCATCGCCGATGGGCGTCTCCAGCGACAAAGGCTCCTTGGCGATCTTCAGCACCTTCCGCACCTT
>DASSYU010000192.1:0-5490 GCA_035703125.1 Pseudolabrys sp.
CGATCGTATTCTGCTCGTGATGGCGCGGCGCGCCGGGCGTTGGATCGCGGGCGCGATCAATTTCATTGGCGCCGATACACTGTATGGCCGAAATTGGGGCGCAATCGAGCACCATCCCTTTCTGCATTTCGAACTTTGTTACTACCAGGCAATCGAATATGCGATCGCGCATCGGTTGAGGCGGGTCGAGGCCGGTGCCCAAGGCGAGCACAAGCTGTCCCGCGGCTATCTCCCCTACACCACTTATTCCGCGCATTTCATCGCCAATCCGGCCCTGCGCCGGGCTATTGCCGACTATCTCGCGCGCGAGCGCGTTTATGTGCAGGCTGCGGCCGAAGAGCTTGCAGCGGCGGCCCCGTTCCGCAAAGATTTGGTCGAACAGGACTGACCGGGGGGTACGATGCCCAGTTATGACCCTAATAACATTTTCGCCAAGATCCTGCGCGGCGAGCTGCCCAGTTACAAAGTCTACGAGGATGATAAGGCGATTGCTTTTCTTGACATCATGCCTCGTTCACCGGGGCACACCCTCGTTCTGCCAAAAGCGTCCGCCCGGAATATTCTCGATATCGGCGCCGACGATCTGGCACACGTAATGATGACCGCTCAGAAGATCGCCAAGGCCGCCATGAAGGCATTCTCAGCCGACGGCATCACAATCCAGCAGTTCAACGAAGGAGCCGGCGGTCAGGTGGTTTTCCACCTGCATGTTCACATCATACCGCGTAAGGCCGGTGTCATCATGAAGCCGCCCGCAAGCGAGAAAGAAAAACCGGAAGTTCTGGCCGAGCACGCCAAAGTGCTCGCCGCCGCCATTGCTGCCGGCTGAACTTAGTGAGCGAAAAGGAAACCGCCGGCCAGTAGCGCGACCTCTCCGGCGAGGACTCCGGCGAAGACGGATCGTCTGGCGCCAAGAAATACGAGAAAAGCGAATACCGCGGCGATTACCCGTACAGACAATGGGATTGTGGCAAGCGCTCCCGTTGAGAACAGAACCAATTTGGCAATGACCCCAGCTAAGATGGCAGTCGCAACCGCGCGCGACCAGACCACGACCTGAGAATCCTCATTCAGCCCGCGTGCCAGGACAAGCCCGAACACGCGCCACACCTCGTTCGGCAAGTAGCCGACCAACACTATCAAAAAGTAGGGCCAGAGCTCCGTCAGCAGAGTGTTCATGTCGTAGCCTCGCGTATGCGATGCACGAGATAAGCAAGCGTGCCGCCGACCAGACCCGTCCACATCAGATCGAGATTCACGTCGAGAATTGTCAGCAACGGCCCGATCAGCAATCCCAACACCAATCCAAGCCTGTCGATCATCATTCGTGCATTGCGCGCCGTGGACATGAGGAACGACATCGGCGTCAGGAACAAAAGGCCGCCGGCGAGCAGCGGTGGCAGCCCGGCCGCCAGATAGAAACCGACAAATCCGAAAACAGTCGCCGTAGCCATATAGCCGGCCGACACGCCGTTGCAAAACGGAATGCGCCATTGATGCTCGATGCTTGGCAGGAGGCGCAGCGATTCAACCCACATGCTCACCGCGGTGAAATGTGTTGGCAGAAGCAGTTCGCGCAGGCGTGTGGTCGGTCCGCGCAGCATCGGCATGAGCGCCACGACCATCGGAAACAACCGCACCGCGCTCAGGGTGACCGCAAGTGCGATTTCGAACAGCGCGGCGCCTGTGGTCACCGTTGTTATCAGAATGACTTGCGCCGGCGCAGCCCATACCAGAACAGTCGATATCGCCAACCACCAGGAGCTCAGGCCGAAATCATGTGTCAGCGCACCAATGCCGATATAGGTTCCGGCCAGCACCAACATGAACACCGACGTCACAGCGGCCTTTGCGCCGGCAAAGAAAGCGGCTGTGGACGACGAAAATGCGACGGGCGCGGACATGGCGGGCATTCACGTCTCTCACAGCGTCCGCGACTCCGCAACGGGCCGCACTCGCATGCGGCACGTGCGAAAAGCGAAGGCCGGGCGCGAGCCCGGCCCTATAAACGACGCTGTCCTTCGCAGTCTCAGACTTTGGCCAGTGGCACTTTCGGCACCGACCCCCGCTTGGGCTTCGGCCGTGGCGGCGAGCGGCGTTTTGCCTTTGCCTTTGGCGCCGGCAGCTTCTCAGGCTTGGGCGTCACTGGACCCTCGAGGAACTGGAACCCGAGCTTGTCGCGACCCTGCTCGTCCTTATCGACGATGACTCGCACGTGGCCGCCGGCCTTCAGGTGACCAAACAGCACTTCATCGGCCAAGGGCTTCTTGATCTGCTCTTGAATAACCCGCGCCATCGGTCGGGCGCCCATCAATTCATCGTAGCCGTTGGCAATCAGCCAGCGTGTGGCCTCTTCCGAAAGCTCAATAGTCACGTTGCGGTCGCCAAGTTGCGCCTCGAGCTGCAGCACAAACTTCTCGACCACCTTTGCGATCACTTCCTGCGAGAGATGCGCAAAAGTAATCGTCGCGTCGAGTCGATTGCGGAATTCGGGCGCGAACATCTTGTTGATCGCTTCCTGATCATCGCCCTCCCGCTTGCTGCGGGTAAACCCGTAAGCCTGCTTCGCAAGGTCAGACGCGCCCGCGTTCGTGGTCATGATCAGAATGACGTTCCGGAAATCGACCTGCTTGCCGTTGTGGTCGGTGAGCTTGCCGTGGTCCATGACCTGCAGCAGCACATTGAACAAATCGGGATGCGCCTTCTCGATCTCGTCCAGCAACAGCACACAATGCGGATGCTGATCGACGCCGTCGGTAAGCAACCCTCCCTGATCAAATCCGACATAACCGGGAGGAGCGCCAATCAAGCGCGACACCGTATGCCGCTCCATGTATTCCGACATGTCGAACCGGATCAGCTCGACCCCGAGTGACGCGGCAAGTTGCTTCGCCACCTCGGTCTTGCCGACACCGGTCGGGCCGGAAAACAGATAGCAACCGATAGGCTTTTCAGGCTCACGCAGGCCCGCACGGGCAAGCTTGATCGACGCCGAAAGTGATTCGATTGCCTTGTCCTGACCGTACACGACAGTCCTCAAGGTCTGCTCGAGATGCTGCAAGACTTCGGCATCGTTCTTCGAGACCGTCTTTGGCGGAATGCGCGCCATCGTCGAGATCGTCGTCTCGATTTCCTTGATCCCGATTGTCTTCTTGCGTCTGCTCTCCGGCAGCAGCATTTGCGCCGCGCCGGACTCGTCGATCACGTCGATTGCTTTGTCCGGCAATTTCCGGTCGTGAATGTAGCGCGATGAAAGCTCGACGGCCGCCTTGATGGCCTCGTTCGTGTATTTGAGTTTGTGATAGTCCTCGAAATAGGGCTTGAGACCTTTGAGGATCTCGATGGCGTCGGGAACCGACGGTTCGTTGACGTCGATCTTCTGGAACCGCCGCACAAGTGCGCGGTCTTTCTCAAAGTATTGCCGATACTCTTTGTAGGTCGTCGAGCCTATGCACCGGATCGTTCCCGACGCCAACGCAGGCTTAAGGAGATTGGAAGCGTCCATTGCGCCGCCTGACGTCGCGCCCGCGCCGATCACGGTGTGAATTTCGTCGATGAACATGATCGCGCCAGGATAGGCTTCGATCTCTTTGATCACCTGCTTGAGGCGCTCTTCGAAATCGCCGCGATAGCGCGTGCCGGCAAGCAGCGTGCCCATGTCGAGCGCAAAAACCGTCGCGCCTTTTAGTACATCCGGCACCTCGCCATGCACGATCCGCCGCGCAAGGCCTTCGGCGATTGCGGTCTTGCCCACGCCGGCGTCACCAACAAACAGCGGGTTGTTCTTCTGCCGGCGGCACAGAACTTGGATCGTGCGATTGATCTCGGCATCCCGGCCGATTAGTGGATCGATCTTTCCATCCTTGGCTTTCTTGTTGAGATTGATGCAGTACGCTTCGAGCGCATCGCCCTTCTTCTTCGGCTCGTCGCCGCCTTTCGTATCTGCTTCCTCTTCAACGCCGCGCACCGGACGCGCTTCCGAGAGACCGGGCCGCTTGGCGATTCCGTGGCTGATATAATTGACAGCATCGTAGCGGGTCATGTCCTGCTCTTGCAGGAAATAGGCAGCATGACTTTCGCGTTCTGCAAAAATCGCGACAAGCACATTTGCGCCAGTTACCTCCTCGCGACCCGAGGATTGCACGTGAATGACCGCACGTTGAATGACACGCTGGAACCCCGCCGTGGGTTTAGAGTCCTCGGCACCATCGGTGATCAGGTTTTCCAATTCCGATTCTAGATAGGACGTCAGGCTGCGGCGCAACTTGTCGAGGTCGACGTTGCATGCGCGCATCACCGCGGACGCATCCTGATCATCGATCAGCGCCAGAAGCAGGTGCTCCAGCGTTGCGTATTCATGGTGGCGCTCATTGGCAAGCGCCAAGGCCCGATGAAGGGACTGTTCAAGACTGCGCGAGAAAGTCGGCATCAGCTTCTCATTCCTGCTTGTATTGACCGTTTCTTCCCGCGACTCACTTTTTTTCCATCACGCATTGCAAAGGATGCTGATGTTTGCGCGCAAAGTCCATGACCTGCGTGACCTTGGTTTCCGCGACTTCGTAAGTATAGACGCCGCATTCGCCGATCCCGTGATGGTGAACATGCAACATAATTCTTGTGGCGGCTTCGTGGTCCTTTCCGAAGAAGCGCTCCAGAACATGCACGACGAATTCCATCGGCGTGTAATCGTCGTTGAGAATGAGGACTCGGTACATGTTCGGCCGCTTGGTCTGCGGCTTTGTCTTTGTGATGACCGCGGTGCCCGGCCCGCCCTGCTCGTTCCGGCGCTTGCGGTCATCGTCAGCCATGCCGGTGGCCCGCGAGCTACGGGTCGCAAGGTCGGTCTTTGCAAACGGGAACGTCATGATCGGAGCATTACATTCAGGTTGCGCCTTGGCCACGCCGTCACGTGACCACCCAACATAATAAAGAACTCGGCACAGCCCTTCCAAGCCGCCAATTCGCACCGGGCCTGCCCCGTTCCGGGACAGGGGCCAGAATCCGCACGATTTGCCACGGCCAAAAGCACATAACTATTGCTTAAGCGATCGCAACCCGTTTGGCGGCAAATTGAGGCGACTTTCCCCCAAATTCGGCCCGTTGTTCTCACGTTTTCTCAAGGGGGTAGCCCCATAAGGAGGAACTCTATTGGTAGGTCGTGCCCTCTAACATTGGGTGAGCCGCATGTTGGCCTCGGCGGACCAGATGACGGCGACGTTCCAAGAGATCGGCACCAACCTCACCAAGCTGCGGGTGGCGCAATAAAGACGGTATGACCACGGTCGGGCCTGCCCCGCGACAAAACAAAAGCCCGGCTCGTCGAGCCGGGCTTTCCATTTCAACTAAACTCTACGCGACGCTACCGACGCGGAACTCAACGCAACTTATTTCGTCTTTGCGAACAGAGACTCGAATGGCTTGTAGGTTTCCTTGGCGAGATCGGCATACAGCTCGCCGATCTTCGAAGCCTTGGCCACAAACCCCTCATAG
>DASSYU010000243.1:0-6786 GCA_035703125.1 Pseudolabrys sp.
CCGACGCACGCGGGTTCGTTCGACCTCGCTTACCTGGGCTGCCTGCCTCAGTTCGTGATCATGGCCGCGGCCGACGAAGCCGAGCTCGTGCACATGGTCGCGACCGCCGCGACCATCGATGACCGTCCATCTGCCTTGCGCTATCCGCGCGGTGACGGCGTCGGCATTGAACTCCCCGTAGCCGGCGTGCCGCTTGAGATTGGACGCGGCCGTATCATCACTGAGGGCATGACCGTTGCCCTATTGTCGCTCGGCACGCGTCTCGCCGAATGCACGAAGGCCGCGGAAATTCTCGCGGCCCACGGTATTTCGGCCACGGTCGCCGATGCGCGTTTCGCCAAACCGCTGGACACCGATCTCGTTCTTCGCCTCGCGCGCGAGCACGAGCTGCTCGTGACCGTCGAAGAAGGGGCGATCGGTGGCTTCGGCGCGCATGTCATGCAATTCCTGGCCGAGGTCGGCGCACTGGACCGCACGAATTTCAAGGTGCGGAGCATGATCTTGCCCGATGTGTTCATCGACCACGATTCGCCGCCCGCGATGTACGCAAAGGCGGGCCTTGACGCGAATGGAATCGTCGCGAAAGTATTCGACGTCTTCGGAGCGAGGCACGCTCCGGAATTGCAGCCATCCGAGATCGCGATCCTCCAGGATCGCGTCCGGCGCCGGCGGCAAGCGGCCAATAGCCGGACGAACGGGGGGGCGTGATGAAGGTTATTCTGGCGAAGCCGCGCGGCTTCTGCGCCGGCGTCGTGCGTGCGATTGAGATTGTCGAGCGCGCGCTCGACAAATACGGACCACCAGTCTACGTGCGGCACGAAATCGTCCACAACAAATGGGTCGTCGATGCGCTGAAGGCGCGTGGCGCCCGTTTCGTCGAAGAGCTTTCGGAAGTGCCGCCGAACGCCATCACGATCTTCAGTGCGCATGGCGTCGCAAAGAAGGTCGAGGCTGAAGCGGCCGAGCGTGGCCTGCGCGTGCTGAACGCGACTTGCCCGTTAGTGTCGAAGGTTCACGCCCAAGGCCGTCACTATCTGCGTCAGGGACGCACGGTCATCCTCATCGGCCATGCCGGCCACCCCGAGGTGGAAGGCACCGTGGGGCAGATCCCCGGACCGGTCCTGCTTGTGCAGACGGAGGAAGATGTCGAGGCCCTCACCCTCCCCGAGGATACGCCGATTGCCTATGTGACGCAGACCACCCTGAGCGTCGACGATACGCGCGGGATCATTGCGGCGCTATTCCGGCGGTTCAAGGACGTCGTCGGCCCCGGCACGCAGGATATCTGCTATGCGACACAGAATCGCCAGACCGCCTTGCTCGAACTCACCAAGCTGGTGGACGTTATCTTTGTGGTGGGAGCTAAGAATAGTTCCAATTCGAACCGCCTTTGCGAAATAGGCGTCGAAGCGGGCATTCCCACCCATCTGATCGCAAGCGGGTCGGAAATAAGACCGGAGTGGTTGCATGATGTGGAAGTGGTCGGTATTACTGCGGGCGCATCCGCGCCCGAAGTCATGGTTCGGGACGTCATCAACGCTTTACGTTGCATAACCCCCGTCGAGGTGTTCACCCTACCCGGTCAGGATGAACACATTGAATTTCGCGTTCCGGTCGACCTTCTCGATGTGGCCGGCGGCAAATCAATAAGCAAGGATATCAATCTTGGGCATTCCACTTCTTCAGAAACTGTTTGTCGGTAGCTACGTCGTCCGTCAGCGCCTCAGCGGCCAAAAGCGTTACCCGCTGGTGCTGATGCTTGAGCCGCTGTTCCGGTGCAACCTCGCTTGCGCGGGCTGCGGCAAGATCGACTATCCCGACCCCATTCTGCATCAGAACATGTCGGTCGAAGACGCGCTGCACGCAGTCGACGAATGCGGCGCGCCCGTCGTTTCAATCGCCGGCGGCGAGCCGCTTCTTCACAAACAATTGCCGGAAATCGTGCGCGGCATCATCGCGCGGAAGAAATTCGTCTACCTTTGCACCAATGCGCTGTTGATGGAAAAGAAACTGTCGCAGTACGAGCCCAGCACCTTCTTTACCTGGTCAGTGCATCTCGACGGCGACAAGGAGATGCACGACATCTCGGTGTGCCAGCAGGGCGTTTACGATCGCGCGGTTGCTGCGATCAAGGCAGCGAAAGAGCGGGGCTTCCGCGTCAACATCAACTGCACCTTGTTCAACACGGCGCAGCCCGATCGCGTCGCGGAATTTTTCGACACCGTGACGGAATTGGGCGTCGACGGCATCACCGTATCTCCCGGCTATGCCTACGAGCGCGCGCCTGACCAGCAGCACTTCCTCAACCGCGGCAAGACCAAGCAGCTGTTCCGCGACGTGTTCAAGCGCGGGCCGAAGAACAAGAAATGGTCGTTCAGCCAGTCCAGCATGTTCCTGGACTTCCTCGCGGGCAATCAAAGCTATCACTGCACGCCGTGGGGCAATCCGACGCGCACCATCTTCGGCTGGCAGAAGCCGTGCTACCTGCTGGGCGAAGGCTACGCGAAGACATTCGATGAGCTGATGGGCGGCACCGACTGGGACGCCTATGGCACCGGCAATTACGAGAAGTGCGCCGACTGCATGGTGCATTCCGGCTACGAGGCCTCGGCCGTCAACGATGCCGTCGCCCATCCGCTGAAAGCATTGGCAGTCAGCCTGCGCGGACCGCGCACCGAAGGCGAAATGACCCCCGAGATCTCGCTCGATCGCCAGCGACCGGCGGAATATATGTTCTCGAAACACGTCGAGCGTAAAATGGAAGAAATCCGGGAGGCAAAAAGCCGGCCGGAGCTCGCCAAAGCCGGATAATTGGCGGGATAAAGACGGGATCACGGCGCTTTCATTCCGGCCCGGATGGAACTTCCGGGCGGATTTGCCTGTTGTGTAACACGAAAAGTCTCGTCACCGTTCAGGTCATAATGGCCCCGGAGCACGGCCATGCGCGCGCGCACCGCCATCGTCGCAGGTCTTCTGGTCGCAGCGGTCCCGCTGGACAGCCCGGTACAGGCGCAGTTGTCGCCACAAGGGATCATCGGCGGCGTCACGCGGCCGCTCCGCCAAATGCTGGGGCATTTTGGCCATTTCCCCAGGAGTTACCGGCATCGCTCGTCGGGCGGGGCACGCGCGGCTGCCCCCGTAGCGGCGCCCGCGGCGGCTTCGGCCGACCGTGACGCTCCGGGCGCGGTCAAATCCCGCTTGGGACGCGCCGGACCCGCAGCGTGGGTCACGGCTTACGAAGAAGTGCTCGGTGTTGCGTTCTGGCCCGATGACTACGGCGCGCAATTCCGCAGCCACGGGTTTGATGTGATTGCAGACACGATCACCGGGCGTTTTGACCGGATGCGGGGATCGACGCGGGTGGCGACCACCGGAACGGCCAGGAACGACGGCAGCAACGACGTCTCGGCCGATCAATGCAACGATGCATCGAGCGCCGACGACAAATGGCCGGCCAGCAGGATCGAGCAACTGTTGCAGCTGTCCGACGGCCAGCATGCGACGCTCGACAAGGTGCAGCTCGCGGCGAACGATGCGGTCAAGACGATCAAATCAAATTGCCGGCAGGCGGGAGAGCTTTCGCCGCCTGACCGGCTGAGGGCACTGGTGCAGGCGCTATGGGTCGTACGCGACGGCGACATCGCGATGCGGGCCCCGCTCAAAAGCTTCTATGAAAGCCTGACGAGCGCGCAGAAAAACAGCTTTGCCGTCCAGCAGCCGCAGAATGTGCCTGCGCCCGACGACAAGACGCAAGGCCGCGAGAACAAGCAATATCAGGCGTGCGCCGCGCAAAATATCGGCAGCGCGGAGCGGCTGGTCAAGGAAATAGAAATGAAGGTCAAGCCGGACAAAACGCAGACCGCCAGCCTCGAGAACCTGCACAAGATCTCGTCCGACATGGCCAAGCTTCTGATCGCATCGTGCGCGCAGCCAATCCCCTCCGATCCGCTGGCGCGCCTGGATTCCGCCAGCGACCAGATCACGGCGATGAATTATGCAGCGAGCAATGTGCAAATCGCGCTCGACGATTTCTACGGCAGGCTGTCGCAGACGCAGAAGGCGCGGTTCGAGGCAACCGGCCGCTGACGATCACATGCCGAACGGCACGTTCGCGCTGTTGCTCTCGATCAGATTGCGATAGCGCGCCAGCGCCCAGAGTGGAAAGAATTTCCGGTATCCGTGATAGCGCAGGTAGAAGACTCGCGGAAATCCGGTTGCTGTAAATCGCTCTTCATCCCAGAAGCCGGAATCGGTTTGCGTCTGCGCGAGATATTGCACGCCGCGCGCAACCGCCGGATTGCGGACCTCGCCGCACGCCATCAGGCCGAGAAGCGCCCAGGCCGTCTGCGAGGAGGTGCTCGCCGCCGGCTCGTGGCCGCGGTAATCGAGCTTGTAGCTCGTGCCGTCTTCGCCCCAGCCCCCGTCCGGATTCTGGATCGACACTAACCAATTGACAGCCTGACGGATTTCGGGAGAGCCGTGATCAATGCCGCAGGCGTTGAGCGCACAGAGTGAAGACCAGGTGCCGTAGATGTAATTGAGGCCCCAGCGGCCGTACCAGCTGCCGTCCTTGCGCTGCGTGCGGAGCAGATACTGGACGCCACGCGCCACAGCGTCGCTTGTCTCGGGCGTCTCGCCGAGCTGCGCGAACATCGATAGGCAGCGCGCCGTGACGTCTTCCGTCGGCGGATCGATCAGCGCGCCGTGATCCGCGAACGGAATGTTGTTGAGATAGTCGTAAATGTTGTCGACGTCGAAGGCCGCCCAGCCGCCATTGGTGCTCTGCAAGCCCCTCACCCACTCGACGGCGCGCGCAATCGCCTGATCGTAACGGCCGCCGGCGCCCGACCGGCGGGCGCGGTCCATCGCCATCACGACGACGGCGGTGTCGTCGAGATCGGGATAATGCGGATTGGCGTATTGGAACGCCCAGCCGCCAGGCCGGACATGAGGACGTCGTGCCGCCCAGTCCCCGACGACATCGAGAACCTGCTCTGGCACCAGCCAATCGAGCCCGCGCAAGGCGCTTGCCCGCGCGTCATCACCGCCCATCTCGAGCAGTGCATGACAGGTCAAGGCCGTGTCCCAGATCGGCGACACACACGGCTGGCAGTAGGCCTCATGATCGTGGACGACCAGCAGCTTGTCGATCGAGTCGCGCGCGATCGCGGCGTTGGCTGTGTCGCCAAGCACGTCGTACATCAGCGTCGCATTCGCCATTGCGGGAAAGATCGCTCCAAGACCGTCTTCGCCATTGAGGCGCTCGGTGACGAAATCGACGGCCCGGTCGATGGCGCGTCGGCGCATGCTTTTGGGAAAGAGCTTCACGGCCGGCCGGAGAATGGCATCGACGCCGCGAAAGAACAGGAACCAGCTCCAGCGCTGATGCGGCGCCTTCGCTGCCGGCCCGATCGATGCCGGCGGCTCGACAAAGAGCTCGTCGATGCGGACGCCGAGGGGATTTTTTGCACGCGGGCGCAACGCCTGCAGCACCAGCAGTGGCACCAGAACGGTTCGCGCCCAATAGGACACCTTGGACAGGTGGAATGGAAACCAGCTCGGCAGCAGCACGATCTCGACCGGCATCTCCGGAACGCTGCGCCAGTCGAGGATGCCGTAAAGCGAAAGCAGAGCGCGCGTGAAGACGTTGGAATGAACGGCACCCCCGCGCGAAAGGATCGCCTCGCGCGCACGCTGCATGTGCGGTGTATCCGGGCTTTCGCCGGTCATTTTCAGCCCGAAATAGGCCTTCACGCTGGCGCTCATGTCGAAATCGCCGTCGTGAAAGAGAGCCCAGCCCCCGTGCGGCCCCTGGATGCGCTTGAGGTAGATGGCGATTTTTCGTTCAAGCTCCTTGTCGATCGGCTCGCCACGAAAGTGGCGAAGCAGCACGTATTCCGCAGGTATCGTCGCATCCGCCTCGAGCTCGAACACCCAGTGCCCGTCGCGCTGCTGGCATTCCAGCAATGCCTGCGTGGCCGCGGTGTTCGATTTCTGGAGCTCCGGCTGCCGCAATGACGCCTGCGTCTTCTCGGTAAATGCCAGGGTCATGCCGCGGCCTCCATCCGGCCGCCGACAAGCGCGGCGGCGCGATAACCGGAGCGGATCGCGCTCTCGATCGTCGCGGGCAGCCCCGTTGCCGTCCAGTCGCCGGCGAGCAGAAGATTGCTCCAGCGCGTCTGTGGCTCCGGCCGGCGCACATTCTGCTCCGGTGTCGACTCGAAGGTCGCCCGCCGCTCGCGCACGATCTGCCATGGCGGAAGTGCCGTCGAAAGGCCGGTTGCGGCCGCAACATCATTCCAGATGCTTTGCGCAAGCTCGGGGCGCGGCACATCGAACAAGCCGCCGCCGTCGCTGATGGTCACGCAGATCCGTCCGGGCAATGAAAATATCCACTGGCTGGTGCCGTTGATCACGCCGAGTATCGGCGGAAGCTTGGCCGGCGGGTCAACGCGGAAATGCGCGTTGACGATGCCGCGGAATGCAGTCGGCACTGTGAGGCCGGGCACCAGCTTGGCTGCGACGTAAGGCGGCACTGCAAGGATGACGGCATCGTCGGCGCCAAGATCCACGCTATGCTTGGAGAATTGAAGTTGCGATGCGCGGCTGTCGGAAAACCGCAGCGCAACGAGCTCGTCTTCGAAGGCAACGGAAACACCGTGCTGGCGCAGCCATGAAACCGCCGGCTCCACAAAGACCGGCCCCAGACCGTCGCGCGCCAGAAGCGGGCGGCACGCCTGCCCGCCAAGCCCGATGGTTTCCCTGATAAGAACGCCGGCAAGCTTG
>DASSYU010000250.1:0-2576 GCA_035703125.1 Pseudolabrys sp.
CCCAGTATGCGGCTGACCAGCGCGTGAGCCTGGCCGCGATGATGGGTCTGATGATTGAAGAAATGGTCGAGCGCCGGCGCGAGCATCTGTTCGATGTCCTGCGGATTGACGAAGGTCCGATATCGGATGGGTTTTGAGAGATCGCTTTCATTCAGGCTTCCGACGTAGTCGCGGATCCGAGCATCTTCAGAGCGACGCGCTTGGCGCAACAGAAAGAAATCGTCGTAAAGGATGGCATCAAGACCCGGTGGGACCTCGCCCTGAGCGGTAAAACGCCGCATCCAGATGCGGTCACCCACAAGCAAATGGTTGAGTGTACCGTGAAGTGACCGGAAGTACGCACCTCGATCGGTTCGGTATTCAGCGTCGGGAATCTGGGCGGTGGCCTCGTAGAGACGCTCATTGCACCAAGCATTGTATCCGGCGAACATCCGGTAGCGGGCCAGCATTTTCTGTCTCCTTTGCGACATTTCCCGTCAATGAGGGCCGATCTTGCCGCCTGAAATGCCCCCCGGTATAAGCCGCGCCATCCGGTCTCACCAATGAAACCGCTTAAACTCATCGATTAGTTCCAGTGAAGGATAGTAGGATGGCTGTAGAGCGTACTTTTTCGATTCTGAAGCCCGATGCGACCGAACGCAATTTGACCGGCGCGATCAACGCCATCATCGAAAAGGCCGGCCTGCGAATTGTGGCCCAGAAGCGCGTGCGGATTTCGCGCGAGCAGGCAGAGAAATTCTATGCCGTGCATCGCGAACGGCCGTTTTTTCGCGAGCTGGTCGAATTCATGATCTCGGGTCCCGTCGTGGTGCAGGTTCTCGAGGGCGAGAAGGCGATTGCCCGATATCGCGAGGTCATGGGAGCCACGGATCCTGCAAAGGCGGCTGACGGGACGATCCGTAAGGTTCATGCCAGGTCAATCGGAGAAAACTCCGTTCACGGCTCCGACGCTCCTGACACCGCGATGCGGGAAATTGCACAATTCTTTTCGGACAACGAAATCGTCGGATAGAGGCAGCGCGTCGATCCGGAAACAGCAAGGGCGATATCTGCACTTGCCGGATACCAGGACAAACCGCGAGCATCGGAACGCGGTACAGGGGAGGAGAGGCAAGTGGGTTCGATGTCACAGTTTATGGATCCTGCGGGCTGGTGGGCGCTGGTCAGCTCCGGCTGGAACGACATAGGCCATACCGAGTTCTGGATCGCGCTCGCCAAGATCATGTGGATCAACATCCTGCTGTCGGGCGACAACGCAGTTGTCATCGCGATGGCGTGCCGCGGACTTCCACACCGTCAGCGAGTCTGGGGCATGATTCTTGGCGCGGGCGTCGCAATCGGACTGCGGATCATTTTTACCGGCGTTGTCGCATCATTGATGCTTATGCCTTACCTCAAAATCGTGGGCGGCCTTGCTCTGTTCTACATCGCGGCAAAGCTTCTCGTGCCCGACGATCCGCACGAGAGCGAGGCCGAAGCGGCCGAGCATCTCTGGCGTGCTGTCCGTATCGTTGCGGTCGCCGATATCATTATGAGCCTTGATAACGTGATAGCGATCGCGGCTGCGGCGGGCGGCAACATGGCGCTGCTCATTATCGGCCTCGGCGTCAGCATTCCGTTGATCATCGCCGGTGCCGCCTTGATCATGTCACTGCTTGATCGGTTCCCGATCCTGATTTGGGCCGGCGCGGCTTTGCTTGGCTGGATCGTGGGCGAGGTCATCGCGACCGACCCGGTCATCGCAAACTGGCTGACCAGCCAGTACGGAACTGCGACAGCCCACAAGGTTGAAATCGGTGCGGCCGCAGTGGGTGCTGCGCTGGTGCTCGTGGTTGGCGGCCTCTGGCGCCGCTCCAAGCTTCAGCCCGAGAGCGAAACTTAGCTCGTTCACGCCAATCGGCTATACTGGGAGCGCGATGAATCAAGCGGTGCGGCTCCCAAAGGCGGTGCGGATCGGGCATTCGGCGTGCCCGCACGATTGCCCGTCGACCTGTGCGCTGGAGGTCGAGGTTCTCGACGAGCGCACCATCGGGCGCGTACGCGGATCAAAAGACAACGACTACACGGCCGGCGTGATCTGCGCCAAGGTCGCGCGCTACGCCGAACGGGAGCACCATGCCGAGCGCCTGCTGCACCCGCTGCGCCGCATGGGCGCGAAAGGCTCGGGAAAATTCGAGCGCATATCGTGGGACGATGCCCTCGATCTTGTGGCAGAAAAGTTCATTGAAGCCGAGCGCCGCCACGGCGCGGAAAGTGTCTGGCCATACTACTACGCCGGCACGATGGGCCTGGTGATGCGGGACGGCATCAATCGCCTGCGCCACGTGAAGAAGTATTCCGGATTTCACTCGACGATCTGCGTCAATCCTGCTTACGCGGGCTATGCCGCCGGAATCGGGCGCATCGCCGGCGTCGATCCCCGGGAGATGGCTAAGTCGGATTTGGTGATCATCTGGGGCACCAACGCGGTGAACACGCAGGTCAACGTCATGACCCATGCCGTGCGCGCCCGGAAGGAGCGTGGCGCCAAAATAGCGGCTGTCGATATCTACATGAACGGAACGATGGAGCAGGCC
>DASSYU010000320.1:0-2110 GCA_035703125.1 Pseudolabrys sp.
CCCGCGGGCAAGCTCGTCGTACGGAGACCCCTTTTCGCAGGAGAGTGCTATGAGAAAGTTCGGACTCACTATCGCGGCAGCTGCGGCGGTGTTGACCTCTCTCGTCGCTCCCGTGAACGCAGGCTGTCGATCGGTCACGAAAATTTTCGAATCCGACTCGCGCACCGTGACGCAGAAAACCAAGGTTTGCGACAATTCCGGTTCCGAAGCGAGCGCTTCGCAGAGCGGCAAAGGCTCCGGTTCCCACGGCTCTGGTTCTCAAGGCTCCGGTTCCCAGGGTAGCGGGTCGCAAAGCGGCAAACGGGTTATCGTCGTGATCCGCCCGGTCCGGCCGGTCTTTGTCCCGGTCCGGCCGCTCTTTGTCCGGCCGGCCGTTCAGACGCTCGAGTTGCGGCGCCAGCTTTAAAAGGCGCGTCGGCGCGCGGGCGGACTCGCGCCCTATTGCGAACCTTCAAGCCCGAGCTGCTTGACCAGCGCGCCCCACTTCACGTGCTCGGACTGGATGTAGCGGCGCATCTCGTCGATCGACGGCGTCTCGTTCGGGATCAGGCCGATGGCCGAGATTCGGTCCCGCATGTCCGGCTCGGCCATGATCCGCTTCATTTCGGCATGAAGCCGCTCGGCGATCGGCCTCGGCGTCTTCGACGGCATCAGCAGCATGTGCCATGTGTGGACGGCTCCGAGTTGGCAAGAGCTTTCTTCACGTTTGCAGCATTGGTCGGTGCAGCCATGTGTTCGGCCTTTAGATGCGGTTCACATGACCGCTGGCCATAATGCCCTCCGCGGATCAGGTCCCGGTCAAAACCTCGCATTCGACAATGCACTGGCACATGTGGGTTGTCCTGATCGCCGGATCGACCGGCTCTGCATTACGCGCTGTTCGCTCCTCCAACCTTCACATCACGCCGGATGCCCGGCGCGATCTCGTTTACGCCGCAAGCGCGACGGGTTGCCTGTAACGTTCGCCCCTAGCCATCATGGCCCAGGCCATTCGGGCAAGCTTGTTGGCAAGCGCGATGGCGGCGACCTTGGTCGGTCGCCGGGTCAACAGTGCCGTGAGCCACGGGCGGTGTTTGGTGCCGTGGATCTTGGCATAGCGGATGACGGCGAGTGCACCGGCCACGAACAGGCTGCGCAGATAGCGGTCACCCTGTTTGCTGATGCTGCCGAGCCTATCCTTGCCCCCGCTCGAGTGCTGCGTCGGAACGAGCCCGATCCAGGCCGAGAAGTTGCGTCCTGATCGGAAGGTCCTGGGGTCAGCAACGCTGGCGACCAAAGCGGTTGCCAGTAGCGGACCGACACCGGGAATGTAATGAAGGCGCTTGCTCGTTTCGTTGGAGCGGTGCCAGACCATGATCATCCGATCGAACTCCACAATCTGCTCCTTGAGGCTGAGCAGTTGATTGCCGAGCGCGGCAAGGCACGCGCGGGCAACCTCAGGCACCCGTTTGTCACTCGGGTCGGCAACAATGTGGAGCAGTTCGGTTACTCCTTTGCGCCCGACCGGCGCGACGATACCAAATTCGGCAAGGTGAGCCCGGATCGAATTGATCACCGCGGTCTGCTGGCGAATAAACAGATGCCGTGTGCGGTGAAGCATCAGGCAGCTCTGCTGCTCAGGGGTCTTGGTGGGCACAAACCGCATGTTGGCTCTGGCGACAGCCTCACAGATGGCCTCGGCATCTGTGGCGTCGTTCTTCTGCCGCTTGACGTAAGGCTTCACGTAGGCCGGCGGCATCAGTCGTACAGTGTGACCCAGTGCCTGGAGCTCGCGTGACCAATAGTGCGATGACGCGCAGGCCTCGATGCCAATCAGGCATGGCGGTAACTTCTGAAAGAACGCCAGAACGTACCGACGCTTCAACTGGCGGCGGATGACCACCTGGCCAGCAGCATCAACGCCGTGCACCTGAAAGACCGATTTGGCGATGTCGAGACCGATTGTCGTAATCGTTTGCATGGATGCTCCTCCGAATCGTGGGAGCTTTAACAGCGCCCACATCTTCGGCACTCATGTGCCGGTGGAGGAGCCGTCCACAGCATCAGGACCGGTCATTCGCGGGTCGAGAAACCGCAAACGGGCTCACGGAATAGGGCGGTGGCAGCGCGA
>DASSYU010000329.1:0-3538 GCA_035703125.1 Pseudolabrys sp.
GGGATTTCGCTACATCCTGTCAGGCATGAATGCGGAGCGCATCCTGATCGCCGCGGAATGCATTGGCGATGCCCGCTGGTTCATCGACAAGGCGGCGGCTTATGCCCGGGAGCGCAGCGTGTTCGGTCGTCCGATCGGGCAGAACCAGGGCGTGCAGTTTCCGATCGCGCAGGCCTATGCGCAGATGCGCACCGCCGCACTGATGGTGCGCGAGGCGGCCTCTCTCTACGACGCCGGCCGCGAGTGCGGTGCGGAAGCCAATATGGCGAAGCTGCTCGCCGCCGACGCCTCCTGGGCGGCGGCCGACATGTGCCTGCAGACCCACGGCGGCTTCGGCTTCGCCGAGGAGTTCGACATCGAGCGCAAGTTCCGCGAAACGCGGCTTTACCAGACCGCGCCGATCTCGACCAACCTGATCCTGTCTTATCTGGCCGAACACGTTCTCGGCCTGCCGCGGTCGTATTGAACCGCTGATCCCGGTGCGCCGCAGCAATCGCAGCTTTTCAGAAGCTTCGAAGAGGAAAATCCGGATTCCCGCTTGCCGATACGGCAACCGGTTGGCTAGGACTTTGTTGACGATCGGGTGACATGTGATGAGCCTGACCCTCCTCGCCGACATCGGCGGCAGCAAGAGTCGCTTTGCGCTGGCCAATTCCGCCGGCCGGCCCGAGCGGATCCTGGTGATCGAGAACGATACGGTCGTAGATCTCGATGCCGCGGTCTCCCGCTACCTCGATGAGACCGGTGCGCACCCGCGCGCGGCGACGCTGGCCATCGCCGGTCCGATCGACGGCGACGAGGTGGCGCTCACCAATCGGGCTTGGCGGTTCCGGCGTGGTGAATTCGCGAAGCGCTTCGGATTTTCGCACCTTCGCATCGTCAACGACTTCGAAGCCATTGCCTGGGCGTTGCGCAACCTTGCTCCCACGGAGACGCGTCCGCTGGGCAAGCCCGTGCCGCCGCGCGAGGGCGTCAAGGTCGTGCTCGGACCCGGCACCGGCCTGGGCGTTGCTGCGCTGATTCCGGTCGACGGTCGTTGGCATGTGATCGCAAGCGAGGGCGGACATGCGTCGTTCGGCCCGCAGGCTTTGGACGAGGTCGCGGTGTTCTCCCGCCTTTGGGAGGAGCGCGGGGCGGTCAGTGCGGAAGCGGTTCTGTCCGGTCCCGGCCTGGTACGGCTCGCGCGCGCGCTCGATCCGCAGGCGGCTTGCCACGCCTCGGAAACCATCGTCGCGGGTGCGCTGGCACGCGAGCCCTCGGCGCAGGCGGCGACGCGTCTGTTCGTGCGCCTGCTGGGGCGCTTTGCCGGCGGGCTTGCGCTCACGTTCAAGGCGCTGGGCGGCGTCTATATTGCCGGCGGCGTGGCCGGCGGGCTCGGTCCGCTTCTGGATGAGCCGCAATTTCGCACCGCCTTCGAGGGACATCCGCCGTACCAGGCGTTGCTCGAGACGATCCCGACCCTGCTGATGACCTGCGAGGAGCCCGGCCTGATCGGGTGCGCGGTGCTGGCGACTGAGCAGGCCGTGACGGCCTGAGCGTTTGCGACGATCGTGTTCATCCCGATTGCGACAGAGGAGAATCCTTCATGACGTCACGCACGATCGGTTACGCGCTGCTGGCTTCGATACTGGTCGTGGGGTGCCGCAGACGCTCCGAAGGACAACAAGGGATACACCGCCAGCAAGACCACGGTGGTTGATCTGGGCCCCGAGTTCGCGGCCATGGCGGGACGCCAGCTGCGGCTGCGAATGCTCACGATCGAGCCGGGCGGTCATATCGGCTTGCATAGCCATCACGAGCGTCCCGCCGTAGTTTATTTCATGCAGGGAACGGACACGGTCATCCGTGACGACGGCAGCTCGCAGACATTTCATCCGGGGGACACGGTTGGAGAAACCGGCAAGACCATTCATTGGCATCGCAACGACGGCAAGGATGCCGTCATCTTGATCACCGCCGATATCTTCAAGCCCGCCAACTAGTGGTCTGATTCAATCGGGCGATTCCCAAATCGTCCGAAGCAGTTCAAGCTCTCATGATGAGAGCGGGAATTACGGTCAAGGTCACGCCGGACGATCGCCGTCGGCTTGAGGCGATTGTGTCCGATCGCAACGCGCCGCAGAAGCATGTCTGGCGCGCCAAAATCATCCTTGCAACGGCCGACGGCTGCGGCACGTCCGAGATCATGCGCCGATCCGGCAAGGCCAAGCCGGTGGTGTGGCGCTGGCAGGCTCGTTTCATGGCCGAAGGCGTCGAAGGGCTCACGCGCGACAAGACGCGCAAACCCGGCAAGCCGCCGCTGCCGGCGGCCACGGTGCAGCGGGTGGTCGATTTGGCGCTCTCTGCGCCGCCGGGAGAAGCCAGCCATTGGACCGGCCGGATGCTGGCGAAGGCGGCGGGCGTGAGTTTGCGATCGGTGCAACGCATCCTTGAGGCCCATCAACTCGCCCCCCATCGCATCCGAACGTTCAAGCTGTCGAACGATCCCAAGTTCGCAGAGAAACTCAAGGACATTGTCGGCCTCTACGTCGACCCGCCCGCTCATGCGGTGGTCCTCTCGGTCGACGAAAAGAGCCAAATCCAGGCGCTCGACCGCACCCAGCCGGGCTTGCCGATGAAACCGGGCCGCGCCGGCACGATGACGCATGACTACAAGCGCCACGGTACCACGACGCTGTTTGCTGCCCTCAATGTCCTCGATGGCACCGTCATCGGGCAAAACATGAAACGACACCGCCATCAGGAGTTCATCCGCTTCCTCAACGCCATCGAAGCGCGGGTGCCGAAGCGAAAGGCGATCCATGCCGTCGTCGATAACTACGCTACCCATAAACATCCCAAAGTGCGTGAATGGCTTGCCCGACACCCCCGCTGGACCTTCCACTTCACTCCGACCTCCGCATCTTGGCTCAATGCGGTCGAGACTTTCTTCGCCAAGCTCACCAGAAGGCGCCTCATTCGCGGCGTCTTCCGATCCGTCGACGATCTCAAGGCCGCCATCAACCGCTTCGTCCTGGAAACCAATGCCGAACCAAAACCCTTCATCTGGACCGCAGATCCCAACCGCGTCCTCGCCGCTGTCAAACGCGGGAAACAAACGTTAGAGTCGATCCACTAGGAATTTCGCCTCGGCACTCAGCGCAAGCGTGGCCCATTCGGCAGGCGGCTGCGGCCTCAACTCAAGCCCAGCTCCGCGAACGCGTCCCGGTGGTGCGCGGCAGCATCCGGGGAGAAGCAGCAGAACACCACCCGCCTGATGCCAGACGCGCCGGCGATCTCCGCTGCCACGGTGCCGACGGCGATGCGCGCAGCGCGCTCGGGGGGAAACCGGTAGATGCCGGTTGAGATCGCGGGAAAGGCGATCGAGGCAAGGCGATGCTCGGCCGCCAGCGAAAGCGCGGTGCGATAGCAGGACGCGAGCAACTCCTCCTCGCCCTTGTGGCCGCCGCTCCAGACCGGCCCCACCGCATGGATGACGTGTCTGGCCTTGAGACGGTAGCCGCGGGTGATCTTGGCGGAGCCGGTCTCGCAGCCGCCC
>DASSYU010000335.1:0-3719 GCA_035703125.1 Pseudolabrys sp.
CGATCAAGATCGACTGGGATCGTGGTGTGTTGATTGCTGGCTCGGAGCCGCGCAAGGACGGCTGCGCGCTCGGCTATTAGGCAGTCAAAGCAGCCACGGCGCGATAGGCAGCCAGGGCGTCGTTCGGTTCGGCGCGCCGGCGTTCACGCGTCTGCGGATGCTGATCTTTTGTGGCAACCAGCTGGGCGACGAATGGTGCGTAACGATGGCCGGCCGTGTTTCCGGAACGGCCTTGCAATGGATCAAGCGCGACGAGCGCACGGCTTTCTGATCCCGTGGGTTCGCCATCATTCTCCAGCGCGCTCATCGCCGGATGAGGTCGCCGAAATTGTGGCTCGTTAACTTCACCAATAAGCATCTTGTCGTCTCAATTCAGGACACCTGGAATCCATCCGCATTCGAAAGTGCAAACAGCATGCCGCGCGCGATTAACCGCGAAGGAGCTTACGACTTTCCACCATTTCACAAGGTTTGACGAATTGCGGGCGATATAGACGCGCAACCGTCACGCTAGAAAACGCATTCAGACGGGCTCGCGTTCCAAAACGGCACGGTAGCAGGCCACTGCCTTAGTCCTTACCGCCGAGCTTGTCCAAACGCTTTTGCATTTCATCAAGTTGACGTTTGAGATCGTCCATCTCGCTGCCCGACCCAGTGCCCGAACCTTGCGTCTTGTCGGTGGGCTTCGCCTGGCCCCGTGCAAACGGCGCGAACATGGCGAACGTCTTCTCAAACATTTCCATGTTGCGGCGTACCTGATCCTCGAGGGGGCCGAAGGCACCGACGCCAAAGGCCTGGGCCATCTGCTCGCGAAACTTTCCCTGTTCCTTTGACAGCGATTCAATCGAAGCTTCAAGAAAACGGGGAACGAGCATTTGCATGCTGTCGCCGTAAAAGCGGATCAGCTGCCGGAGAAATGTGATCGGAAGCAGGCTTTGTCCTTCTTTGTTTTCCTGCTCGAAGATGATTTGCGCGAGGACCGAGCGCGTTATGTCTTCACCGGTCTTGGCGTCGTACACAATGAAATCCTCACCATTTTTGACCATCGTGGCGAGGTCTTCGAGCGTCACGTAAGTGCTTGTTCCGGTATTGTAGAGCCGCCGGTTGGCATATTTTTTTATCGTGACCGGCTCTTTTTTATCCTCTGACATGTCTTTCACACGTTTCCCCTGCCCAGGCTTTGAGCATAGCCAATTTCCGCTTCGCTGGGCCACCGTTTTGTGGCACCGCGGCAGCGCCGGAATGCCTTCGGCATCTCTTGCGGAAAGGTCGAAAAAGCGCCAATTGTCAGCAATAACTGAACGGTGGGTCGAGTTGACAGACAGGCTTGGCCTACCGAGGATGCGGCAGTGCCAAAAAATCCGCTGAATGCCCCAGAATCTGACTTAACAGGAGCTTCTGATGAAAGACGACATTGTCATCGTGAGCGCAGCCCGCACCCCGGTCGGCGCTTTCAACGGGGCATTTGCAAATCTTCCGGCGCATGAACTGGGAAGAGCCGCGATCAAGGCCGCGATGGATCGAGCGGGAGTCGAAGGTGGCCGCGTCAGCGAAGTGATCCTGGGGCAAATTCTTACCGCCGGGCAGGGGCAAAACCCGGCGCGGCAGGCGTCGATTGCGGCGGCAATTCCGGTCGAGACTCCAGCCTGGGGCGTAAACCAGCTATGCGGTTCCGGCCTGCGCGCGGTAGCGCTCGGCTACCAGGCCATTCTCAACGGCGACTCTGAAATTGTCGTCGCCGGCGGCCAAGAATCGATGAGCATGGCGCCGCATTGCCAGCATTTGCGCAGCGGTGTGAAAATGGGGTCGTTCGAGATGATCGACACCATGATTAAGGACGGATTGTGGGACGCTTTTAACGGCTATCACATGGGAGCCACGGCGGAGAACGTCGCCAAGCAATGGCAGATCACACGCCAGCAGCAGGATGAATTTGCTGTCGCTTCGCAGAACAAGGCAGAGGCGGCGCAAAAGGCAGGAAAGTTCAAGGACGAGATTACGCCCGTCACGATCAAGTCGCGCAAGGGCGATGTCGTGGTCGATACCGACGAGTATCCGAAATCCGGCGTGACAATAGAATCGATCGCCAAGCTCCGTCCGGCCTTCGATAAGGAAGGCACTGTAACGGCGGCCAACGCGTCCGGCATCAATGATGGCGCGGCGGCAGTCGTGCTGATGAAAGCGTCCGAAGCGGCGAAGCTTGGCAAGCCTCCGCTTGCGCGCATCGTTTCCTGGGCGCAGGCCGGCGTCGACCCGGCGATCATGGGAACCGGCCCGATCCCGGCGTCACGGGCGGCGCTCAAGAAAGCTGGATGGAAAAAGGAAGACCTCGACCTTGTCGAGGCGAATGAGGCATTTGCGGCGCAAGCCTGCGCCGTCAACAAGGATCTCGGCTGGGATACATCGAGGGTCAACGTCAATGGCGGCGCCATTGCCATCGGGCACCCGATCGGTGCCTCTGGCGCGCGCGTGCTGGTGACGCTCCTTTATGAAATGCAGAAGCGCAATGCCAAGAAGGGTTTGGCCACCCTTTGCATCGGTGGCGGCATGGGGATCGCGATGTGCGTCGAGCGATAGTCTCGTGCTTCCACGTTGATTTAGGTCATGGCCGGGCATAGCCGTCCGAAGGACGGCGTGCTTTGCACGCCTATATCCCGGCCATGTTGTTTTAAGAAGATAGATCAGAGGGGACGATGTCATGGCGCGCGTTGCGTTGGTAACAGGCGGGACTCGAGGGATCGGGGCGGCAATCGCTAAGGCGCTCAAGGCGAGCGGATACAAAGTTGCGGCCAACTATGGTGGTAACGATGAGGCCGCGCAGAAATTCAAGGCGGATACCGGGATTCCGGTCTTCAAGTGGGACGTCTCGTCCTATGAAGCCTGTGCCGAAGGCATCAAGAAAATCGAAACCGAGGTGGGCGCGATTGAGGTGCTGGTCAACAATGCCGGCATCACGCGCGATGCCATGTTTCATCGCATGAAGCCCGAGCAGTGGACGGCGGTGATCAACACAAATCTCGGGTCGCTCTTCAACATGTGCCGGCCTGTCATTGAGGGGATGCGCGAGCGCAAGTTCGGCCGCATCGTCAACATCTCGTCGATCAACGGTCAGAAAGGCCAGATGGGCCAGGCGAACTATTCCGCCGCCAAGGCCGGCGAGCTCGGGTTCACCAAGGCGCTGGCGCAGGAAGCTGCGCGCTCGGGCATTACCGTCAATGCGATCTGCCCGGGCTACATCAACACCGAGATGGTGCAGGCGGTGCCAAAGGACGTCCTGGAGAAATCCATCCTGCCGCAAATTCCGATTGGCCGCTTGGGCGAGCCGGAGGAAATCGCGCGTTGTGTTGTCTTCCTTGCGTCGGATGAAGCGGGTCTCATTACGGGTTCGACGCTGACCGCCAATGGCGGCCAATATTTCGTTTAGGCGCTTTGGGCACTATGCCAGCCGGGCGGCGTACTGAGACAATTTTGACCGCAGGTGCGGTCGCCTGTCTCGCACTCGTTTCAATCACTCAGCCGGTTTTTGCGCAGGATGTCGATCCGCGCTGCAAGGACATTTTCGACAAGGTTGCCTGCACATGCGCCGTTCGCAATGGCGGCCACGTCATCCCGCCGCCGGTTGGCGTGAAGCGCGAAGGACTGAAGCTGCGCCCCAGGGGGGAGGCGGGCGGGACCCAAACGCTGGACGGCGGGCGCGTCGCATTTCCAAAATACTACAG
>DASSYU010000369.1:0-8252 GCA_035703125.1 Pseudolabrys sp.
GCGACGAGGAAATCGCGGAAGACCTGGACGCGCGCGACCGACTTGAGTTCCTCCGGATAGACGAAATAGGCGTCCATCGCGAGCGTGTCGGCCTCGCCGAATAACTGCACCAGCCCGCCGTTTTCTTCCACCAGGTAATCCGGCAGCATCGCGACCCCGAGACCGCGCTGACATGCGCGCAACACGCCGAGCACGTTGGTGACAGTCAGATGTGGCGTGCGCGGGCCCTTGCCCTCGCGGCCGATCTCGAGGAGCCATCTCCGGTTCTGCAGGTGCGCCGGCACGACGCCGCCGCCGAGAAGGACGATACGGTGCTTGTCGAGGTCGTCGTGCGTGCGCGGCGTGCCGAAGCGCTTGAGGTAGTCCGGCGACGCGTAGGCGTGCGAATGCACTGAAAACAGCTTGCGCTGGATCAGGTCCGGCTGCGTCGGCTGACGCAGGCGGATGGCGACGTCGGCCTCACGCATCGCCAGATCGAGCTCTTCATCGGTCGTGATCAGCGTAATGTGAATGTCGGGATAAAGGTCGAGAAATTCGCCGAGCCGCGGCGTGAGCCAGTGCACGCCGATACCCGGCGTGGTCGAAACCTTGAGCTCGCCGTTCGGCCGCTCGCGGCTGTCCGTCAGCTTGGTGCGCGCCGCCTCGAGCTTCATGAAGACTTCGTGCGCCGTGCGGTAGAGAAGCTCGCCCTGCTCGGTGAGGATCAGCCCGCGCGCATGGCGGTGGAAGAGCGAGACCGAGAGCTCGCCTTCGAGCGCCGAGACCTGCCGCGACACGGCAGACTGCGAGAGGCCAAGGCGTTCGCCGGCATGGGTGAACGAACCCGCTTCAGCCGCGGCGTGAAACACCTTCAGCTTGTCCCAATCCATCGAATTGTTGGGTGCGGCCATGATCTACTCCGCCGCCGCGCGGCGATGCTCGTGCGCGGCCAGGAATTTCTCCGCCTCGAGCGCGGCCATGCAGCCTTGCCCGGCAGCCGTCACCGCCTGACGATAAATGTCGTCGGTCACATCGCCGGCCGCGAATACGCCCGGCACCGATGTGGCCGTGGAATGTCCCTCTGTCACGAGGTAGCCCGACGGCTTCATCTGCACCTGGCCGGCGAATAATTCCGAGGCCGGCTGGTGGCCGATCGCGATGAACACGCCGTCCACCTTGCGCTCGGTGACCGCGCCGGTCTTCACGTTCTTGAGCTTCACGCCGCTCACTTTGAGCGGGTTCTCGGCACCGGTGACATCCTCCAGCACGCTGTCCCAGATCACCTCGATCTTGGGGTGCTTGAACAGCCGGTCCTGCAGGATCTTTTCGGCGCGGAACGCATCGCGCCGGTGCACGACCGTGACCTTGGACGCGAAATTGGTGAGGAACAGCGCCTCTTCAACCGCGGTGTTGCCGCCGCCGACCACGATCACTTCCTTGTTGCGGTAGAAGAAGCCGTCGCAGGTCGCGCAGGCCGACACGCCGTAGCCTTTGAATTTCTGCTCCGAGGGCAGATCGAGCCAGCGCGCCTGCGCGCCGGTCGCGATGATGAGCGCGTCGGCGAGGTAGACGTCGCCGGAATCGCAGATCAGCTTGAAGGGCCGCTGCGACAATTCCACCTTGTTCACGTGGTCGGTGACGATGCGGGTGCCGACATGCTCGGCCTGCCCCTGCATCTGCTCCATGAGCCAGGGGCCCTGGATGACATCGGCGAAGCCGGGATAGTTCTCGACGTCGGTAGTGATCGTGAGCTGACCGCCAGGCTGCACGCCCTGGATCAGGATCGGCTCCAGCATTGCACGCGCGGCATAAATGGCGGCCGTGTAGCCGGCCGGTCCCGAGCCGACGATGACGACCTTAGCGTAGGTGGTCTTTGTCATTTCTATTTTCCGCCCCCCGGCGGCTCTGCGAGCGGTTGCCGCTCGCCGTGGCCGGACGTGCGGGCCGGCTCTTTTGCTCCGACGATGTATGGCTTCCGGCTGAGCTATGCAAGATACGCAACCCGCCGCACCCACAGGCAGGCCGGGCCCGGCGATCACGATCAGTAGATCGCGCAATATTGTTTCGCGAAATAATATTTCGCGGTATGAATGTTCGTGAAGGCTTGGCCATTCCGGCCGGTATCCGTGGAGTGCTGTTCGTGCCCGCCCGACTCGATGCCATCGATCGCAAGATTCTCAAGGAGCTGCAGGAGGACGGCCGCATCACCAATGTGGAACTGGCGAGCCGGGTCGGCATCTCGGCGCCGCCGTGCCTGCGCCGCGTCCGCGGACTGGAGGAGGCGGGTTTCATCAAGGGCTACCGTGCGCTGCTCGACGAAAAGAAGCTCGGCTATGAGGTGACCGTCTTCGCGATGGTGCATCTGTCGAGCCAGGCCGAGACCGATCTCATCGCTTTCGAAAACTTCGTGCGTGCCCAGCCTTTGGTGCGCGAGTGCTGGATGCTCTCCGGCGAAATCGACTTCGTGCTTAAATGCGTCGCGCCCGATCTGAAAACATTCCAGGCCTTCGTCGAGAAGCTCACCGCGGCGCCGAATGTACGCAACGTGAAGACCTCGCTCACGCTGCGCAATTCGAAGGACGCGGCGATGGTGCCGTTGGAATGATGGCGAGCGACGGCCACGCCGGGTGACGACGAAATCTCAGGTCGCCTCGGCCGTGGTCGGGTCGATGACGGTGCGCACACGCGAGATCACGTTGGCTGGAAAGCCGCCCTTGCGCGCGTGCGTTTTGACCGCCTCTTCGTCGGACGCGATGTAGATGCAGTAGATCTTGTCGTCGGTGACAAAGCTCTGCTGCCACTGGATCTGCGGGCCCATTTCGCGCAGCACGCCGCAGGATTTCTGCGAGATCGCCTGCAGTTCCTGCCGCGGCAGCTTCCCGGCCCCTGTCAGCTCCCGCTCGATGACGAATTTCGGCATGGATTTATCCATCCGGTTGCGGCCATGCCCGATGCATGACCTGGCCGGACGCTAGTGCCGCTGTGACGGCGCGTATTGAGGCGAGGGCCCCTAAAACCACCGATTTATCAGCGGAAGAAGAGGGACAGCTGTCCCGGCTCAGTGGCCGCCGTGCAGGCCGAGGCCCGCTTCGCGCGCCCGCACGATCGCCTGGTAGCGGTGCTCGACGCCGATCTTGTCGAAGATGCGGGTGATGTGGTTGCGCACGGTCTTCTCGGACAATTTCAGCGCAGCCGCGATCTCGGAATTATCGAACCCGCCGGCGATGCCGTCGAGCACCGCGCGCTCGCGCGCCGTGAGCTGGTCGAGCGGCAACGCGGTGTTGGCGGACGCAGCGACCGGCGCCTTCAGAAAGGCCAGCATCTCGCCGGCCAATTGCGTCCATGCTGGCTCTTCGGCGAGCGGCATGTGATTCTCGCTGTCGAGCGTGACGAACCTGGCATCGGGAATGAGGCTCGCGAGCAGGCGGCCTTCGTCGATCGGCACCACCGCGTCGCGTTCGGGATGCATCACGAGGACGGGGCATTTTATGTTGCGCGCCGCTTCGCTCACATCGACGCTCCAGCCGATCCCCAGCAGGCGGACCGCCATCTCGGCCGACGTGGCCGCGCGCTGCTGATCGCACCACGAGCGCACGTGCTCAATGCTGCCGCCGGGCTGGAAGTGGTTGGCCCAGACCTGAAGGAAGGCGTGGTTCTCCTCTCCCCAGCCGAGCCGGGTGAGGTCGAGCAGCACGCGGGCCTTCTCGATTTCTTTCGGCTGGTCGCTACGCCGCAGGCGGCCGCGCGCGTAGGTACCGTAGAGAACGAGACGATCGACGCGCTCGGGATGCCGTGCCGCGTATTCGATCGCGACCGGTCCGCCCCAGCAGGTCGACACCAGCGAAAATCGTCCAAAGCCCGCGGCGTCGATTACCTTTTCGAAATCCTTGACCCAGGTTTCGAACGACAGGTTCTCGGCGTCGCGGTCGGAAAGCCCGCAGCCGCGTGAATCGTAGCGCAGCAGCGTGTGGCCGCGGGAGAGCGCTTCGAGCCATGGCTTCCAGGCCAAGCTCCGCCACTGATGTTCAAGATGCGTGAGCCAGGTCGCCGACATCACCAGCGGCGGCCCCTCGCCGGTGACGGCGTAGGCGAGCTTCACACCGTCCGAAGACGTGCAGAAACGGATGCTCTGTTCCATTGCGCCGCCTGAGCGACGTTGGGTCTACTTCCACTCGATCTTCTTGATCGCGTAAGCCTTCGCGCCGCCCGGCGTGTTCACTTCGACGTTTTCGCCCTTCTTCTTGTTGATCAGCGCGCGCGCGATCGGTGAGGTGATCGAGATGCGCCCCTTCTTGGCGTCGGCCTCGGGCTCGCCGACGATCTGCCAGACCTTCTTCTGATCGGTGTCCTCATCGACCAGCGTTACGGTCGCGCCGAAGGTGATCGTGTCACCCGACAGTTTCGAGACGTCGATCACGTCGGCGCGCGCGAGCTTGTCCTCGAGTTCGGCGATGCGACCTTCGTTGAGCGACTGCGCTTCCTTCGCGGCGTGATATTCGGCGTTCTCCGACAAATCGCCGTGCGTGCGCGCGTCGGTGATCTGCTGGATGATGCGGGGCCGCTCAACTTGCTGGCAATGCTTGAGCTCGGTTTCGAGCGCCGTATAGCCGGCGGCCGTCATCGGAATCTTATCCATCGTCCCTTCTCCTCCTGGCGGACGCCAGAACAGTCTCCCGCAAACAGCGCCGCCAAGCGCCTTTCACTTTAGAAATTCCGTCCAATCGACTCGTAATACGACTCCGGCCACGGTTTCCCGTAAAACCGGAGTCAGATGCGACGAGCGTCGGTCAAAAAAGCCCGTCGCGGCCAGCCTTACCTGATGCCGCGACCGTAGATTTTCCGGCACTCGTACCGTCGCCCGGGCCCGCCCAACCAGATCTGTGGCGTTCAGTCCCGGCCGCCGTAGTAACTCTGTAGCGCATGCACCTCGAGGTCGCCCTCGAGATAGGCCTTGATGCCCTGCGCCGCGGCGACGGCCCCTGAAAGAGTGGTGTAGTACGGCACTTTATGCAAGAGGGCCGCGTGGCGCAGGGAACGGCTGTCGGCCAGGGCCGCGGCCCCCTCGGTAGTGTTGAAAACAAGCTGAACACCGCCGTTTTTGATGACATCCACGATGTGGGGCCGGCCCTCCAGGACCTTGTTGATCTTGGCGGTTTCGACGCCCTGTTCCGCCAGATACCTCTGGGTTCCCGAGGTTGCGATGGTCTTGAAACCGAGCGAGGCCAGCAGTTTGACCGCCGGAAGGATGCGCGCCTTGTCGGCATCCTTCACCGAGACGAAGACGGTTCCGCTGCGGGGCAGGATGGTGCCGCCACCGATCTGGCTCTTGGCGAAGGCAATCTCGAACGAACCGTCGATGCCCATCACTTCGCCGGTCGACTTCATCTCCGGCCCGAGCACGGTGTCGACACCGGGGAAGCGCGCGAAGGGGAACACCGCTTCCTTCACTGCGCGGTGCTTCGGCCGCTTGCGCTCGAGGCCGAAGGCCGAAAGCTTCTCGCCGGCCATGATGCGCGCTGCGATCTTCGCGAACGGGATGCCGATAACCTTGGCGACGAAGGGCACCGTGCGTGATGCGCGCGGATTGACCTCGAGCACGTAGATCTCGCCATCCTTGATCGCGTACTGCACGTTCATCAGCCCGCCGACGTTGAGCGCGAGTGCGAGCGCTCGCGTCTGCCGCTCCAGTTCCGCAATTGTCTTGTCATCCAGCGAATGCGGCGGCAGCGCGCAGGCGCTGTCGCCGGAGTGGATGCCGGCTTCCTCGATGTGCTCCATGAGGCCGGCGATGAAGGTGTCCTTGCCGTCGCACAGGCAGTCGACGTCGACCTCGGTCGCATCGGAGAGATACCGGTCGATAAGCAGCGGGCTCCTCTTCGACACGACGAGCTCGCTCGGCCGGTCGAGATCGCCGGCGAGCTTTGCCACGTAGCGGTCGAGCTGGGCGGCGTCGCGCACGATCTCCATGGCGCGGCCGCCGAGCACGTATGACGGGCGGATCACGACCGGATAGCCGATCTCGTCGGCGATCGCGCGCGCCGCGGCCGGCGAGGCGGCGATGCCGTTCTGCGGCTGGCGCAGCTTGAGCTTGTCGAGCAGCTTCTTGAAGCGGTCGCGGTCTTCCGCGAGATCGATCGCGTCGGGCGAGGTGCCGAGGATCGGCACTTTCGCCTTTTCCAGCGGCTCGGCGAGCTTGAGCGGGGTCTGCCCGCCGAACTGCACGATCACCCCGTGTAGCGTCCCGTTCGAGCGCTCGGTGTCGATGATCTCCAGCACGTCTTCCGGCGTGAGCGGCTCGAAATAGAGCCGGTCGGAGGTGTCGTAATCGGTCGACACTGTCTCCGGATTGCAGTTGACCATGATGGTCTCGTAGCCGGCCTCCTTGAGCGCGAAGGCAGCGTGACAGCAGCAGTAGTCGAACTCGATGCCCTGGCCGATGCGGTTCGGCCCGCCGCCGAGGATGATGACCTTCTTCTTGTCCGACGGCTCGGCCTCGTTGACGACCGTGCCGGCAAACGGCGTCTCGTAGGTCGAGTACATGTAGGCGGTGGGCGAGGCGAACTCGGCCGCGCAGGTGTCGATGCGTTTGAACACTGGCCGCACGCCGAGCTTGCGTCTCTTTTGCATGACCGCCTCGGCAGGGGTCGCGGTGAGCTTCCCGAGGCGTGTGTCGGAAAAGCCCATGGCCTTGAGGCGGCGGAAGGCGCCGGCCGCTCCCGGCAGGCCTTTGGCGGCGATCTCGGCTTCGGTCTCCACAAGCCCGCGGATTTCCGCCACGAACCAGGGGTCGATGCGGCAGGCGCTGTGAATCAGCTCATCGCTCGCGCCGAAGCGGATCGCCTGCGCCACCTTGAGCAGCCGGTCCGGCGTCGGCGTGCCGAGCGCGGCGCGGATCGCGGCCTTGTTGTCGTTGTCGTCGATGCCTTTTGCGGCGTCGAAGCCTTCGATCGTCACCTCGTCGAGGCCGGTGAGGCCGGTCTCGAGCGAACGCAACGCTTTCTGCAGGGATTCCTGGAAGGTGCGGCCGATCGCCATCGCTTCGCCGACCGACTTCATCGACGTGGTCAGCACCGGCGAGGCGCCGGGAAATTTCTCGAAGGCAAAGCGCGGGATCTTGGTGACGACGTAATCGATCGTCGGCTCGAACGAGGCTGGCGTCGCGCCGCCGGTAATGTCGTTGGCGATCTCGTCGAGCGTGTAGCCGATGGCGAGCTTGGCCGCGACCTTGGTGATCGGGAAGCCGGTCGCCTTGGAGGCGAGGGCGGACGAGCGCGACACGCGCGGGTTCATCTCGATCACCACCAGCCGTCCGTCGGCCGGGTTGATGGCGAACTGCACGTTCGATCCGCCGGTCTCGACGCCGATCTCGCGCAGCACTGCGATCGAGGCGTCGCGCAGGATCTGGTATTCCTTGTCAGTCAGCGTGAGCGCCGGCGCGATCGTGATCGAGTCGCCCGTGTGCACGCCCATCGGGTCGACGTTCTCGATCGAGCAGATGATGATGCAGTTGTCCTTCTTGTCGCGCACCACCTCCATCTCGAACTCTTTCCACCCCAGCACCGATTCCTCGATCAGAACCTCGTTGGTGGGGGAGGCGTCGATGCCGCGCTCGACGATCTCGATGAACTCGGCCTTGTTGTAGGCGATCCCCCCGCCGGTGCCGCCGAGCGTGAAGGAGGGGCGGATGATCGCCGGCAGGCCGATGTCGTCGAGCGCCTCGAGCGCCTGCGGCAGCGTCTTGATCTGGTGCGAGCGCGGCGTCGGCAGGCCGATTCTGGTCATCGCCTCGCGGAACAGCTCGCGGTCTTCCGCCTTGTCGATGGCGTCCGCGGTCGCGCCGATCATCTTGACGTTGAATTTCTCCAGCACGCCCATCTTGCGCAGGGAGAGCGCGCAGTTGAGCGCGGTCTGTCCGCCCATGGTGGGCAGCAGCGCGTCGGGGCGCTCGCGCTCGATGATCTTGGCGACGATCTCCGGCGTGATCGGCTCGATATAGGTCGCGTCGGCGAGGTCGGGATCGGTCATGATCGTCGCCGGATTCGAGTTCACCAGGACGATCCGGTAGCCCTCTTCCTTGAGTGCCTTGCAGGCCTGCGTGCCGGAATAGTCGAATTCGCAGGCCTGGCCGATGACGATTGGCCCGGCGCCGATGATCAGGATCGATTTGATGTCGGTTCGCTTCGGCATCGGCTCCGCGGATGACTGGGCACAAAAAAAGGGCGCGCCTGGTGCGCGTCCCCCGGACCGCGCCGAGGTCGGGCCTCGCGCGCGAG
>DASSYU010000395.1:0-2577 GCA_035703125.1 Pseudolabrys sp.
GATCCGGCAAAGCCTGATGTCGTGGTTGCCGCAAACGGAGGCTCCGACCTTATCTATATCCCCGGCAAGAGCGCGGAGATCGCCGGCAAAGTCGTGAATGCATTGCTGGCGCAGGACTATGTCAGCGGCCTGTTCGTGGACGACGCGCTGGGATCGTTCGCCGGCACGCTGCCGCTCTCGACCATCAACCTGAAGGGTTCGGCCGTGACGCCGCATCCCTCGATCGTGGTCAATTTCCGCTCGTATGCGACCGGCTGCGACAGGCCGGTGATGTGCGCAGTGAATGTCGCCGATTCCGGCTTGCAACAGGGACAAGGCATGCATGGCAGCTTCAGCCGCGCCGACACCATGAATTTCATGGCGGCGATCGGACCGAGCTTCAAGGCCGGTTATGTCAACGAAGCGCCGGTCAGCAATGCCGACATTGGCATGACAATCGCGAAAGTGCTTGGCCTGAAGATATCCGCCAAGGGCACGCTGATCGGCCGGGTCATCGAGGAGGCTCTGCCCGGCGGCACAAATCCCGCTGTCGAGCGCTTTGTCGAGCGGAGCAAACCCGGCCCCAACGGACTTGAGACCATTCTGGTCGGTCAGCGTGTCGGCCAAACACGATACTTTGACGCTGCGGGATTTCCCGGGCGCACGGTCGGGATGGAAGAACACCAATCTGCAAGCCGCTGATTGCTGAAATTCTGCCGGGAGGAAAATGCTTTTCCATCCGGTGCCTTAGTGTCAAAGTATTTGTTCTCCACGATCAGCGCTCGGACGCACCTGTGCTTCATTGCCGTCGCCCTATTCCACATCGGCACGGTTCGACTATATTAAAGAAGAGGTTCGTAACGATTTGAGTGGAGGTTGATCATGACATTGGCAATTGGCGATACAGCACCTGATTTCGAGGCGGATACCACCGAAGGTAAAATCCGATTTCACGATTGGCTGGGCAATTCCTGGGGCATTTTGTTCTCGCACCCGAAGGACTTCACGCCTGTCTGCACCACCGAGCTCGGCACCATGGCCCGGCTCAAGCCGGAATTCGACAAGCGAAACACCAAGATCATCGGCATATCGGTCGATCCGGTCGATAACCACAAGAAGTGGGCGGTCGACATCAAGGAAGTCGTCGGCTTCGCGCCGAACTATCCGATGATCGGCGATCCCGAGCTGAAGATTTCGAAAGCCTACGGCATGTTGCCGGCGAGCACCGGCAGCACCTCGGAAGGCCGCACGCCGGCCGATAACCAGACCGTCCGTAACGTCTTCATTATCGGCCCCGACAAGAAGATCAAGTTGATCCTGGTCTACCCGATGACGACAGGCCGCAACTTCGACGAGGTCTTGCGTGTCATCGATTCCCTGCAGCTGACCGCCAAGCATCGCGTCGCAACGCCCGCGAACTGGAAACAGGGTGAAGACGTGATTATCGCCGGATCGGTCAGCGACGACGAAGCCAAAAAGATCTGGCCACAAGGATTCAAGGCACCGCGGCCTTATATCCGCATCGTGCCGCAACCACGCGGCTAGCGGACCCGAGATTGCACACAAAGGGCGCGGACGATAACGTCCGCGCCCTTATTGTTTGTTTTCGCCCGCTGGGAGCATTGAATGAACAAAGCGGCCAATAAACAACCGCCTTTTGCCGAATTTCTCGGCCTCAAGATCACCCATGTTTCTCCCGAACGGGTCACCGCGGAGCTGGTCGCGCGCGATGACCTTAACAACCGTTTCGGCATCATGCATGGCGGCGCCCTGATGGCGCTTGCGGACAATCTGGGTGGCACCGCAACAACCGCCAACCTCAAGCCCGGTCAATCCACCACGACGATCGAAAGCAAGACGAACTTCTTTGCGGCCGTGCCGATCGGCGATGTCGCCAAGGCAGAATGCACGCCGTTGCATCGCGGCCGCACGAGCATGGTCTGGCAGACGCGGATCACGCGCGGCGACGGAAAATTGTGCGCGCTGGTGACGCAAACCCAGCTCGTTCTTGAGCGCGGAAAGTAACGATCAGCTGTTCCCCGGCTTTGCCGCCCCACGGTTAGCCAATACAACGCCGACCGCACAAACCAGCATGCCGAAAACCGACAGCGCGTCGAGCCGCTCGCCGAACAGGCCATAGGCGAACAACGCCGTGACCGCGGGCACCAGGTAGAAAAGACTCGCAAAGCCGGTTGCCGCCGAGCGCCGGATGAGCCAGTACATCAGGCCCACCGCTGCAATCGAGAGAACCAGCACCAGCCAGGCGAGCGCGAAGATGAGCTCGCCGCTCCAGTGGATCACGCGCGTCTCGAATGCAAAGGCGCCGATCGCGAACAGGATGCCGGCACCAAAATACTGAACGAGATTACCCGCGCGCCAGTCGATGCCGCCGCAATAGCGCTTCTGATAAAGCGTGCCGAGCGTGATCCCGATGAGCGAGAGAAAACTGGCAAACCAGCCCAGCGGCGAGCCTGCCATCACGATATCGCGGTCGTGCAGCACCAGGACGACGCCGAAGAGCCCGAGCACGAGGCCGAGCCATTGGATGCGGGTTACCGTCTCCCCCATGAAGCGGTTGGCGATCGTCGACGTCAGGAT
>DASSYU010000419.1:0-2269 GCA_035703125.1 Pseudolabrys sp.
ACTTGAGGAAAACCGCAAGACGCTGGAAGCGTTCTGCCGTTTTGCCCACACGCAGGGGATCACGGCAAAACAACTTGCGCCGGATGATCTATTCCCGAAAGAAGTGCGCGCGCGCGTCCGCGTCTAGTCTTTGGCGCGTTCGACGTAGGACCCGTCGGCGGTACTCACGATGACTCGCGTGCCGACCGTGATATGTGTCGGGACCATGGTGCGCCCACCGTTCGCCAGCTTGGCCGGCTTGAACGAACCGGATGCGGTCTGCCCCTTCACGACCGGTTCGGTGTCCACGATCTCGAGCGTCACCTTTTGCGGGAGTTCGATCGCGACCGGCACGCCCTCGTGCACGCTGAGGTTCACCACCATGCCTTCCTGCAGATAGATGGACTGGTCGCCGATAACGTCGGCGGGCACCTGCACCTGGTCGAAGGTCTCCTGATTCATGAAGTGAAAGCCGTCGCCGTCCTGGTAGAGATAGCTGAATTCGTGGTCCTCGACATGGGCGCGCTCGACCTGGTCGGTGGTCTTGTAGCGCTGCGACGTCTTCACGCCGTCCGAAATCCGGCGCATATCGACCTGGGTCGTCGGGGTGCCCTTGCCGGGATGAAAATTTTCTGCGGTCAAAACGACATAGAGTCTGCCGTCGATATCCACGATATTGCCCTTACGGAGCGAAGAAGCGATGACCTTCACGATTATGATCCTTAACTTATGTGCAGCAGGGGGCCGCGGTTTCGGGGCGCACCATAACGATCTTCGCGGGCGATTCCAGTCTTTCCCGCATAGGGTCTGCCAGAGGTAAATGTGCCGGGAAGCCCACCGTTCTGGAGCCGAGATGCCTATGTGGCCCGCAGGCCCTACCTGCTGGCACGCGGGCTTATCATGGCGGCTCTGCGGGATTGGTTTGCGGCCCGCGATTTCGTCGAGGTTGAAACCGGGGCGTTGCAGGTGTCTCCTGGCAACGAGACACATCTGCACGCCTTCGCGGCCGATCTGATCGGGCCGGGTGGGGAAAGTCGCAAACTATATCTGCGCACATCACCGGAATTCGCCTGCAAAAAATTATTGGCGGCGGGCGAGACTCGCATCGTTGAGTTTGCCCGCGTCTTCCGCAACCGCGAGCGTGGTGCCCTTCATCATCCCGAGTTTACGTTGCTCGAGTGGTACAGGGCGGACGAGCCCTATGAAACGTTGATGGATGACTGCGCCGGTCTGCTGGCCGAGGCGGCACGCGCCGCGGGCGCGGCGCAATTCGTCTATCGCGGCAAAGCGGTCGATCCTTTTGCGGCTGCGGAACGACTGACCGTCGCTGAGGCATTCTCGCGTCACGCCGGGGTTGATCTCCTGGCGACGGTCCGCAATCGGAAAGGCGACCGTGCAGCGCTTGCGGCGCAAGCGACAAAGGCGGGGATCGTCATAGCCGACAATGACAATTGGGCTGACATTTTCAGCCGCATTTTGGTCGAGCGCGTGGATCCCCATCTGGGGGTCGGCCGCGCCACTATATTATATGAGTATCCGCTGCCGCTGGCGGCGCTGGCGCGGGCAAAGCCGGGGAGCGATAAGGTCGCCGAGCGCTTCGAGCTCTATGCCTGCGGGGTGGAACTCGCCAACGCCTTCGGCGAGCTGCGCGACACCGCGGAGCAGAGGGCTCGCTTTGAAGCGGCGATGACGGAAAAGGAAGGACTGTATGGCGAGCGCTATCCGATCGATGAAGACTTTCTCGCGGCTTTGGCCGACATGCCGCCCGCAAGCGGAATTGCACTCGGCTTCGACCGGCTGGTGATGCTGGCAACAGGCGCGCAGCGGATCGACCAGGTGATCTGGGCTCCCACGGTCGAGCTAACAAAAGGCAGGTGAATCATGACGACGTTACGAACCGCCGCGCAGCTCTGCGAGCACGGTTATGTGCCGTCCGAGCGCCGGCAGGCGATTGCAAAGGTAACCGCACGTTATGCTGTGGCCTTGCCCGGGTCATTGGCCGATCTGATCGACAGAAGTGATCCGAACGATCCCATTGCGCGTCAGTTCGTTCCGGATGCGGCGGAGCTCGATCATCGCGCCGAAGAGCTCATGGATCCGATCGGGGATGACGTCCACAGCCCGGTCGAGGGCATCGTGCACCGCTATCCGGACCGCGTGCTGCTCAAGCTGACGCATATCTGCGCGGTCTATTGCCGCTTTTGCTTCCGCCGCGAGACGGTCGGCCCCGACAAGCCAGCCGGGCTGTCGCAGGCGGCGCTGGCGGCCGCGCTCGACTACATCCGTTCGC
>DASSYU010000494.1:0-4008 GCA_035703125.1 Pseudolabrys sp.
ACGACAACGCGCTTCTCCTGCGGCCGCCACAGGATGTCCGAGACCCTGACCACCGCGTCCTGCAGGTGGGTGGAAGCAACCTCAAGATCCTCTTCGTCGAGGACCACGAATTTCAACTGGTCCATGGCGCTCGCGCTCCCCTCTTGCCGTAATTAGGCAGGCCTTTTTCGCTGCGCAAGATGGCAGGAAATCAGAATGCCGGCTCCAGCCCGGCCGCCGTATAGCGGCCGCGCGCCGCGGGGTCGGTAAGCTTGCGCAGCAGGGCTTCGGCCCCTGCGCGTGAGGCAGCGCTTGTGTGGATCGCCGCCGTGTAGGTATTGGCGGTATGCAGGTGGCCGGGCAATGGGCCGACGACCTTGGCGCCGCGCACCGGCAGGACTTCGCTGATAAAGGTGGTCCCAAGCGCGGCGCGACCTTCGGCAATCAAGACCGCCACGTCGTGGCCGCCCTTTCCGAGCACCGCCTTCTTGTTAACCTCGTCGGCGATCCCAAGCTTTTGCAGCAGCGCAGAGAACATGATGCCGCCGGAGCCGCCGGCATTCGGATCCGTATAGGCAACCGAGCGCGCTTCCAATAAGGCCTGCTTGAACGCATCGGGCGTCGAAATGTCGGGCTCGGGAGTGCCCTCGCGCACAATAACCCCGGTGACCGTGCGGCCGAGATCGGCGCTGCTCCCCGGCACGACAAGGCCAAGTTTTGCCAGCTCGGCGATTGCGGATTCCGAAAGGACCACGAGGTCCGAAACCTCGCCGTTCTTGATCCGCTCGCGCAGCGATCCCGCGGTGCCGAAATTGAGATTGAGTTTGTTGCCAGACTCGCGCTCGAACTCGCCACCGAGGGCAGTGACCATCGTCTTCACGGCGCCCGCACTCATTACCTTGATTTCAGCCACGGCGTCCCCTTCCGATTACGGGCAGATCGTGACCGAGCAAAATGATTTCGTCTAGGCGCTGATGCGCTCGATCGCCGCGCCGCAACGCACGAGCTTTTCCTCGAGCCGCTCGAAGCCACGGTCGAGATGATAGACGCGGTTGACCATGGTCTCGCCTTCGGCGACAAGAGCAGCGATGACAAGAGACACCGACGCACGCAAGTCGGTCGCCATCACTGGGGCGCCCTTCAATCGCTCGACGCCTTCGATCGTGGCGGTATCGCCGTCGAGCTGGATTTGCGCCCCGAGCCGCGCCAGTTCCTGCACGTGCATAAACCTGTTCTCGAAAATGGTCTCGGTGATATGTGAGGTGCCGCTGGCGCGCGTCATCAGAGCCATCAACTGCGCCTGCAAGTCGGTAGGAAATCCAGGAAACGGCGCGGTGGTCACTTCGACAGGATCGAGCGCACCCCCGTTGCGGGCAATGCGAATGCCCTCGTTGGTCGGCGTCACGCTGGTGCCGGTCTGCGCAAGGACGTCGAGCGCCGACTGCAGCAGCTCGGGGCGCGCATTCTGAAGCAGGACGTCGCCGCCGGTCATGGCCACGGCCATCGCGTAGGTGCCAGTCTCGATCCGGTCGGGCAGCACCGCATGGCGCGCGCCGTGCAACGTTGGGACGCCCTCGATCACGATCCGTGAGGTGCCCGCGCCCGAAACCTTCGCGCCCATTTTGTTCAGGCAGTCGGCGACATCCACGATTTCCGGCTCGCGCGCGGCGTTGTCGATCACCGTGGTGCCGTTGGCGAGCGATGCCGCCATCAACGCGGTATGGGTGCCGCCGACGGTCACCTTTGGAAAGGCGAACTCGCCGCCGCGCAAACCCTTTTTTGCGCGCGCGATGACGTAGCCGCCCTCGATCTCGATTTCGGCGCCGAGGTTCTCGAGCGCCATGATCAGCAGATCAACCGGCCGCGTGCCGATCGCGCAACCGCCCGGCATCGAAACCTTGGCTTCGCCCATGCGTGCAAGCAGCGGCGCCACGACCCAGAAGCTCGCGCGCATTTTCGAGACCAACTCGTAAGGCGCGGTCGTGTCCACGATGTGTTTTGCGGAAATATGAATGGTGCGGCCCAGATTGGGATCGTCACCCTGCCGCTTGCCGGCGATCATGACGTCGACGCCGTGATTGCCGAGAATCCGCTGAAGCTGGATGACGTCGGCAAGCCGCGGAACATTCTCGAGGATCAACGTGTCCTCGGTGAGGAGGCTGGCGATCATCAACGGGAGCGTTGCATTCTTTGCGCCCGAGATCGGGATAGCTCCGTTCAGACGCTGGCCGCCAACGATCCGGATCCGATCCATGTCGCCCCCGTTAGCCTTCAGAACGCTCGCAGATCCGATGTAGGAACCGCCACCACCTGGGTGCAAGCCTTCCCGACGCAGGCTAGCACCTTCGCCGGGGAATTACGGCGAAAGTCCGGTGCCGGAAAACCCCTTATTTGAAGGTTTAACCGCCGCGAGGCGGAAAGACCGGCCGCTTCGTGCCTTCTCCGGTGGCAGGCGCCTTCCGGCCGCGTTCCTGCGCCTTACGCCGGCGTAGATTTTCGCGCAGTTCGGCAGCCAGGCGCTGACCGCGGCTGTCAGGTTTCGTGTCTTTGCTGGGCTTCTCATTTTCCATCGCGGCGGCATTATCGGCCTGTTACCGGGCGTTGCAACTTGCCGCCATCGCCTTGCGTCACCGGGAACCGTGTGGCAGTTTCCGCCGCGTTTTACGCCGCCGCATCCGGCGGCCATGCGCACTCTTGCTGCCGTAGCTCAGTGGTAGAGCACCCCCTTGGTAAGGGGGAGGTCGTGTGTTCAATCCACACCGGCAGCACCACAGCCTCACTGCAAAATGTCCGCTTGTGACCGAAGGCTGACTTAATCGGAGTTCATACCGCCAGTAACGAATGATGCTCGTGTGTGACGCGCCAGCGTCCCCCGATCTTGCGCAATCCCATCGTCAGTCGGAATTCCAACGGCTCACTCCGACCATCTGTACCGATGGTGTGGCTTCGTGGGCGCGGTCTGAGCGGCTGCGCGAAGTGCGCCACCACTTGCAAGCAGCGCCGCGGCGAACCTAAGCTTCTTCTTTGCGATCCTAAGAGCCCACCGTCGCGGCCGAAAGAAACGCGCGCTCCTCGCCTTTGATGGTGCGCGTTTTTCCCGTGACGGTGAGCTTGGCCGTGGAGCGGATATCGCTGGAGCTGCTGCCGGCGCTCACCTCGATCGGGCCAGGCTCCATGACGAGATCGCCGGAGAGTCCGGTGTAGGCGAGCAGGCTCATCGGCACGACGAACGTGACGGTCTTCGATGCACCGGGCTCTAGGTCGACGGCGGGCAAACCCGACAAGCTGCTGCGCGGGCAGTGTCACGCCGGTGGCGGTATCGGCGGCATAGAGCCGCACGACCTCGGTGCCGCGCCGCTTGCCCGTGTTGGCGACGGTGAGGGACATCCGCGCCTCGCCGCTCACGTCGAACGGTGTCGCTCTCCAGCTTCAGCGGACTGTACTGGAACGTCGTGTAGCTGAGACCGTGGCCGAAGGCGAACAGCGGTGTCGACGGCATGTCGAGGTAGCCTTTGTGGATGTCGTCCTTGGTCCGCCGGTAGCCGCTGCCCCATTTCTGGGCGTAGTGGATCGGCACCTGTCCCACGTGCCGCGGGAGCGTGAACGGCAGTTTCCCTCCGGGTTTGTAACGCCGAAGATGGCGTCGGCGATCGCGGCCCCCTGATGCGGTCCCCCGTAGTAGTCGGTGACGACCGCCGGCAGCTTGTCGATCACGGACGCGAGGGCGTACGGACCCCAATCGAGAGGACAGCGACGGTCGGCTTGCCGAGCGCGGTCACAGCATTGATCAGCTCCACCTGCTATCGTGCGCTATGGAAGTCATCAAATGTGGTGCGATAAATCCTTTCGCGAGCGCCTTACCCAGCGCAGATTGCGGCGACGACCGTTAGTAACCGGTGGCCATCAGTGTTCGCATATGGCACAAAGCGAACATGACGATTGCACTGCCAAATTGTCCGCTAATGACTCAAAACATCGATGGCCATGAACGGCTTTGCACGCTCAACAATTTATTCGTCTTGATGCGTT
>DASSYU010000535.1:0-3477 GCA_035703125.1 Pseudolabrys sp.
GAGCGTCGGCGACAACATTGCGGCCGGCGCCCTGTTTGCCGGCGGCAGCGGCTCGCTTGCGGACGCGCGCCGGCGGGCAAGGGAATTGGCGCAGCAGGTGTCCATTGCCGATCTTTTCGACCAGCCTGCCGAGACGCTCACTTTGGCGCGGCGCAAGCGCCTGGAGCTCGCCAAGAGCCTTGCCATGAGTCCGAAAATTCTGTTCCTCGACGAGGTGAATGCCGGGCTCAATCCCGCCGAGATCGACGATGCGCTCAGGCTGATCGGCAGGATCTCGCAATCCGGTATTACGATCGTGGTGATCGAGCATGTCATGAAGGTCGTCCTGTCGATCTCGACACGGCTTGTCGTCCTCCACCATGGTCAGCTGATCGCCGATGGCTTGCCGCAGGAGGTGGTGCGTGATGGGCGCGTCGCCGAGGCCTATCTTGGCAAGCGCTATGTGGAAGCAAGCCGCGGAGCCCCGGCATGACCGCTTCGCTTCTGCAGGTAAGTGGCCTCGAATCCGGTTACGGCGAGGTGCAGGTGCTGTGGGGCGTCGATCTCGACGTCGCGGCCGGTGAGATCGTCTGCGTCATCGGCTCGAACGGCGCCGGAAAAACGACCTTGTTGCGCACGATTTCCGGCCTTGTGGCCGTCAGGGCTGGGAAGGTTACGATTGGTGGGCAAGATTTCACGGGAGCAACACCGGCACAGGTACTGGGTGCGGGTGTTGCGCACGTGCCCGAAGGGCGCCGGCTGTTTTCGGCCATGAGTGTCGAAGACAATCTGCGCATGGGTGCGCAGATGCGCTCGGACGAGGCGGACATCCGCCGCGACCTCGCGCAGATTTACGAGCTGTTTCCGATCCTGGGCGACCGGCGGCGGCAGGAAGCGGGAACCTTGTCGGGCGGCGAGCAACAGATGTGCGCGATCGGCCGCGGCATCATGAGCCGTCCGAAGCTGCTGATGATCGATGAACTCTCCCTCGGGCTCGCGCCGAAAGCCGTCGAGCAGCTCAGTGCCGCGCTGGTAAGGATTCAACGCGCAAGAGAACTAGCGATCCTGCTTGTCGAACAGGACGTTCTTGCCGCCCTGGAATTATCCAGCCGCGCCTTCGTCATCGACCGCGGCCGGGTCGCTTTGTCGGGACGGGCCGACATGGTGTCGAAAGACCCTAAAGTGCGCGAAGCATATCTCGGTGAGCTCTAGGAGCAGCATTCATGACCACCACACGCGAGTTCGCTGCGGGCGGCTATCGCTTCATTCCCGGGCCATTCCAATACTCGGGCGGAGTGGGGGCATTGCGCGGCTATCAGATACAGCGGGTCCGGTTTCGCCGGCCCGTTCCCCTTGTCCGGGGATTTGAATTGGTGGCTGAAGCAATAAGAAACAGCGGCCGGCCGCTCACCGCATTTTGCGCCTGCGAATTGCGTTCACCGGCGCCGTTCACCGAGCAGGGTTTTCGCGCCTTCAACGAAGTGTATGTGAAAACGCTGTCGGAATGGGGGATCTTCGACGGCACCGTCAATCCGGTAGCGCGCAGCAATGTTTGCCCGGCGATCAATCCGCCGGAGGGACCTTCGCTGTATGCATTCTCGTACACCGTTGCATCTGATTCCAACAGTGCGCCAAGCCTCGTCATCGCCGGCAGCGGCGAAGCCCCCGAGGGGCAGGGCGGTTACCAGGAGCGCTGCGTGCGGCGTGGCGATGTGAGCCCGGACGGCCTTCGGGAGAAGGCTCGCTTCGTGCTTGGTGAAATGGAACGCCGCCTCGGCGCCTTCGGCGCAACCTGGCGGGACGCGACCGCGACCCAAGTCTATACGGTGCACGACCTTTACCCATTTCTCGCGGATGAGATCGTTCGCCGGGAGGCGTCCGAAGGCGGGCTGACCTGGCACTTTTGCCGTCCTCCTGTGGTCGATCTCGATTTCGAAATGGATTGTCGAGCGATCAGCGATGAGCGCGTCGTCTAGGTCGGTTTTCTCGTGTAGGGCGGTTCGTCCGGGAATGTCTTTCGATAATTGTCATTATCGGAGGCAAGCACCTTAAAATGTTGCGATGGTGGTGCGATAATCGCCACCTGTGTGTACCGAGAACTTCATCCGCATTGATTGGTCGAAAGAATCGCCTAACGTCAGCGCACAATGATCGCGCTGCTATGTTTCGTACTGGCCATCTTGGCTGCGCCATTCAAGTCGAAGAGCCGGCTGGAAGCCGAGAACGCGGCGCTCCGACATCAGCTGATCATTTTGCGGCGTAAAGTGCCGGGCCGGGTCGGGCTGACGAACAACGATCGCTGGTTTCTTATCCAGCTGTATCGATGGTTCCCGTCGATTTTGCGGGTCGTCACGATCGTTCAGCCTGAGACGCTCGTACGGTGGCATCGGGCGGGCTTTCGCTGCTACTGGCGTTGGAAATCGCGCCCACAGGGAGGGCGGCCGCAGATCGAGACGGACCTCCGTGCGCTGTTCCGGCGGATGAGCATCGAGAACCCACTTTGGGGAGCGCCGCGCATCCACGGCGAATTGCTCAAACTCGGGTTTGAAGTCGCGCAATCGAGCGTCGCCAAGTACATGGTCAAGCGGCGTGGACCGCCAAGTCAGGGATGGCACACCTTTCTGAAGAACCACGCGCCTGACATTGCCGCTATGGATCTGTTCGTTGCCCCGACCATTGGCTTCAACCTGCTCTATGCCTTTGTCATCGTTCGTCTGGGCCGCAGAAACCTGGTCTGGATCAACGTCACAACAAATCCGACGGCGGAATGGATCGCGCGCCAGCTAACCGAGGCATTCCCCTGGAATGAGGCTCCGCGCCATCTGATTCGCGATCGGGACCGCGTCTACGGCGATATCGTCACGCGGCGGCTGCGCGCCATGGGCATTCGTGACAAGCCCATCGCACCAGGCGCACCTTGGCAGAATGGCTTTGCTGAACGGTTGATCGGATCGATACGGCGCGAATGCGTCGATCATATCGTAGTCTTAAGCGAGGCACATCTGCATCGAATTCTGCAAGCTTATGCCCGTTATTACAACGAAATCAGAACGCATCGGTCATTGAACAAAGATGCGCCGCTCTTGCGCCCAGTTCAGCCGACGGGAATCATCAGTTCACATCCAATCCTCGGCGGACTTCATCACCATTACGTGCGGGTTTAAGTATTCGGTACACACAGGCGGTGATTATTGTCGCGCGCCGCCCCAAGGCGTTTCCCAACCATGTCCGCTTCTCGCCCAAAGCAGACATGAGCTATTGCACCGCACATGTCCGCTTTCGGGGGTGAAGCGGACTTGTATGAGTTTTAAGAAGTTCGAAACGTTACTCGGGCATAAATCACAGTCTTGCTGTTTTCAGTAAAGCGTTGCCCGTAATGGCTGATTACTATTCTGTTCTTGCCCGTGGCGTTTCGCGATTAGCAACCAACACCGCTCGGGAACGCGAAGTAATGTACGAGTACGCACGAACAGTTCACGCGGCACAATTGGGTAGACA
>DASSYU010000542.1:0-11348 GCA_035703125.1 Pseudolabrys sp.
CTGACGGCCAGCCAGCCGCAGGGTTGGCAGCCGGTGGACATTATGATCCGGCCAATAGCGGCAAACATCTCGGACCGCGCGGTCAAGGCCACAAAGGCGACCTCCCGGCGCTGCGTGTCGATGCCGGCGGCAACGCCATGACCGCAGTCATCGCGCCGAACCTTAAGCTGGCCGACGTCAAGGGCCGGTCGATCATGGTCCACGCAGGCGGCGACAATTATTCGGACCAGCCAGCTCCCTTGGGTGGCGGCGGCGCACGGATCGCCTGCGGGGTTGTAAAATAGAACCGCTGAGGGTTTTGATCGCCTTCGCCGATGGGGCGATCAAATAGCTTTCTGTTTTTGGCCCCTGGCGGACATGCGGCACGCCGCGCCTAGTGTCTGCCCGAGATGGTCTTTTTTTCGCAGATCAATTCATGAATGCCCGCTTTTGACCCAAAGCGGAGACACATCGCGTTTGATCTTGCTTGCCACACCGGGCCGTGGCGCATGTGGCCGGTTTGCCACACGCACCGAAATTCAAAGTTTGCTGCTATATGTTGCATGCTTCCGGACAGGCATCTCGATAATCTAAATTCCAATTTGATGGGAGGCTGACCGTGCTTAAGTTGTCGAGTGCAGCAATCGCTGCCGCATCCGTAATTGCGCTTACTCAAGTTGCGGCGGCCGCTGACATGCCAGTGAAAGCACCGGTGCGCCCCGTCGCCCCGGCGGTCATTCCATATAGCTGGACCGGACTCTATATCGGCGGCCATTTCGGCTGCGCTTGGGCTGATCAGACGATAAAGCGCATCACCGTCGAGGATGACGAGCCACCGGAAAGTGCATTTGTTAATATCGGGACCAATAGTAATGGTTGCTTCGGTGGCGGACAGATCGGCTACAACTATCAATTCTCAAACAATGTAGTGCTGGGTATCGAGGCGGACGCATCATGGGGGTCGCTAAAGAGTTCAGGGTATGCAGTCGAAGGTGAGACGATTGACGCGGAAAACCTCATCCCGTTTAGCCAGAAATTAAAATCGTTCGGGACCATTCGCGGCCGTCTGGGTTACGCCTTCGGTCAATGGCTGCCATACGTCACCGGCGGCTGGGCATGGGGGCGCAATGAACTCACCGTATATGCTTTTGATGACAACCTCATAACGTCTGATACTCGAACTCACAGCGGATGGACCGTTGGCGCAGGTTTGGAATATTTGATAAGCTGAAATTGGTCGGTGAAAGTTGAATACCTTTATCTTGATCTGGGTACCGAGACATACAACAACGTCGCGTTTTTCGATGCTGCTTTTCCGGGCGCTGACCTCGATCTAAAGCTCCACACCGTCAAGCTAGGCCTGAACTATAAATTCGACTGGGGCATTCCGATGCGGCCTTGACACGATTGTCGCAAAATTTGGACCGAAAAACCCCGAGCAATATTCGGGGTTTTTCTTTTGAATGAGGCAAATTCTAAGGATGTCCGCTATTGGCCCATAGCCGACATGGCAGAGTGCGCTGCACATGTCCGCTTTCGGGCGTAACGCGGACATGACTTTTTGCAGCGCGAGCGTCTGCTTTTGACCCAAAGCGGACCTAGGCCGGTCGTTTAATGGAGGGACTTTCCGAGTTCGGGTTTACGAGGTAATCGAATGAACTGCGCGAATGTCCGCTATTGGCACTTGGCGGACATCATTCAATTTGCGCAAGGTAGCAGGCGTGTGGGCAATAACATCATATTTCAACCCCGTCGGGTTCAAACGGCGGCTATCAAACTATAGAATATTCAGAGCCAATCTCGCGGTTCCGCTCATAACCGTGGAGCTTTCGTTTGATGGCCGCTTTGAACTCACCGACGACGATGCCGACATCCTGATCCGGCTCTCAGATGGTGCCGTGCTCTGGCAAAAAGAGCGGCTCCTCAATCTTGCAGTCAAAGCAGTCCCGTCAGATGTCAAAAAGATCGCATGGCTTGATTGCGACGTCATACTAAACCGGACAGATTGGATTGATGAAGCGGCCAGGCAACTTGAGGAATTCAACGTGGTCCAACTCTATTCGGGTGCCATCCATCTGAAATCGGACCAATACGCACAAGAGTCCGATCTGCACAAAGACCATAGCGTGGTGCCTGCCATCGCAACGTTGTCCAATGCCCGGGAACTACTGGAATTCGGCGCCAATCAGCAAACGCCGCCGGTGTACCAGGAGGGACTTGCTTGGGCGACACACAGACGCCTTCTCGAGGATCACAGCTTTTATGACGCGGCGATCGTCGGCGGTGGTGACAGCTTGATGATGGCTGCCATGTATGGCCGGTACGAAGGATTGATGAGACGGTGCATGTTCAATGCGTCCCGTCAGGACCACTATCTGAGATGGGCCAAGCCGTTTCAAAACTCCGTGGCGGGACGCATTGGCCACATTTCCGGGACAATTTATCACCTCCCGCACGGTCAACCGAAGAATCGCGCATATCGCGATCGGCATCGCCGATTGGCGGCTTTGGATTTTGACCCGGACATTGACATCAAGATCGGTGGCAACGGCGCGTGGCACTGGGCAAGGCCTCGACCCGATTTAGAAGATTTTCTGAGAAAGTATTTTATAAGCAGGGCTGAGGACGAGTGAGCGTTCTTTGGTAACGGGTTGACCAGCATGAAAATGAGAACGCTCATCGCAGCACTGGCAATTGCGTCATTGCCTGTTGCCGCTCATGCCCAAAGCAACCCTTCACTTGACACATCTCGTGGTCAAAGAAGCGGGTATTACTCATACAAAGAATTGAAGCCCAGGCACCAAAGGGAAATGGACTACGAGTCATACAGAATGAAAGAGAAATCATACGAAGACGCGCTCAAAAGCATACCCGATTCAAAAAAAGAGCCCGACCCTTGGAAGGACGCTCGCTAAGGCACGCGCGAATCTTTGATTCTTAAGTTTTACAGATGCGTCAGGCCAAGGATGCGGCCGACAAGCCACGTGGCCAACGCCCAGCCCGCACCTGTGAAGAATCCCACGCAAGCCCAAACGACAATCAGCTCAACATTGACTTTTGTCGGCATTTGAATTTCCCCCTTGTCGTAATGTTGCGTTCCAAATGACTGCGGTCGATCGCGCGCCTTCGCTGTTCTGCCGTCAATCGTTGTAGAAATAGGACGGGCTGGAGAAGCCACCATAGCCAGGAGCATAGTACGAACCGCCATAAAGCGGCCTCGCTGCCTTGGCGCGCCTTCCCGAGCGGCCCGGATTGTAAAACCGGTTGGGTTCGCAGGAGGCTCCTATGCCGCCGACTGTGGCCATGCACTGTTGCAAAGTCTTGAAACCGCAGTTGGATGCGCCGCTCCAGCTGCCGCCATACACCGCACACCATGGATATGGGTCGTAAGGCGCCGCCTGTGCGGATGATGAATACGCCAGCATGGCCAGCAGCAGAAGAAATGACGCGCGCATCGGAGAAACCTCCTGCCCGGTGTAACCCGCAATTTCAGCAGTCGTTCCCATCGCGGTCATATTTCAAGGACGCCGTGGCGCAGCATCCGTCCATTCGAATTAGTCGTTGTGCCAGCGCACCCGCCGTAACAACAAATAAGCAATCAACAGCAATATGGCCCCGAACGCCCCGAACGTCCCGGGGATAACGGCATCAGACGCTGAAATAAAGACCACGATGCAGATGGCCGCAATCAAACACGCCGCGCCGAGCGCGAAGCAGACGACGCCAAGACCGGTTTTCAGCGCCAAACCTATCGTCATCCTTAGCCCCGCGTCAGGATGCGGTCGCCACAGGGACCGTGGCTGGGCCAATTCCTTATTCTCGCCATCACCGTCCCTTGAAATCCGGGCCAGACATGCGGCAACGAAAAATCACCTGGCTGGTGCTGACAGCGCTTGCAATCAGCATGCATTTGGCGGGGACGTCTGACGCCTCGGCCCAGTATTGGTTCCCATACAGGTCCTGGACGGGTGACTACCCATTCAGGCAGATGTACCGGCACAGGTACAAAAAACCTGATTCAACAAAGAAGGCTCAGTCACAAAAAGCTTTAAAGGACGCTCCAAAAGACGCCGCGAAAGGACCGCTCCTCGTCATTATCTCGATCGCGGATCAACGGATCTCGCTTTATGACAACGGGGCGCTGATCGCGCGCTCTGCCGTATCGACGGGGGTCAGGAATCATCCCACGCCGCTCGGCGTCTTCAGCGTCATCAGCAAGAGCAGATTTCATCGCTCGAACATCTACAGCAATGCGCCGATGCCTTACATGCAGCGCATCACTTGGTCGGGAATAGCGCTGCACGCGGGTGACTTGCCCGGATATCCCGCGTCACACGGCTGCATCCGCCTGACAAACGACTTTGCCACTCGCCTCTTCCATCTGACGAAGCGCGGGACGCGCGTGATCATCGCGCATGACGATATTCGACCGGAAGAGATCAGCAACCCGCGCCTTTTTGTGCCGAAGCCAAAAGTCGCGCTCGCTTCGCCGCAACCTAGCACCGCCGTCGAGCCGGTCAATGCCACGACCACAGCCGATGCAACGGATGCGCCGCTCGTCTCGAATGCCATGAAGCAGGAAGACGCCAAAGTTCCTGATCCCGCTTTCGGGGGAGCCGCGCCTCAAAAGCGCGGGTCAATCTCGGTCTTTGTGAGCCGGAAGTTGAGCAAGCTTTTCGTGCGGCAGGGCTTCGCCCCCTTGTTCGATGTCCCTGTTAAGATTCAAGACGATGCGGAGCCGGTGGGAACGCACGTTTTTACCGCAATGGAATTTCAGAATGACGGCGCCGCAATTCGCTGGACCGTCGTATCGATCCCGGAGAGGTCTTCACACAGTCAAAGGGCTCCGGCAAAGTCTTACAAAGGACGCGAGATACAAATAATCAAGACCGTCCTGCCGACGCCGGACAAAGCCAGCGCCGCCCTCAATCGCATCGAAATTCCGCAAGATGCGGTTGAGCGAATCGCTCATTTGCTGACGGCGGGGTCGTCACTGATCATATCCGACCACGGCATCAGCGGCGAGACGGGGCAAGATACGGATTTTATCGTGCTGACGCGTTGACGGAAGGCCTCCGGGCTGGATTTGGATGGGTTGCGAGCAAACACGCGCCTTGGCCGCGGCTGGGTAGGGAACCCGTAGCGTTACTTGACCAAGCTGTTCCTCTATTCTTGTTTCTTGTTTCTGCCATTACCATCGCTTGAGATCCGGGGGGCATGAGACGGCCAGGGAGAGCGGAGTTCGTGCGTATTCTGAATTATCCTCGTCTATTGGTGACCATCGGTCTGTGCAGTCTCGCAAATCTGGCGGGGCTCCCAAGTTTTATGTCCGCCGCGCTGGCTCAGCCTGCCGCACTCACGGCATCGCAGTCGGAAGCGCTCAATGCCTACAACAGGACCGTGCAGGACTTCAGGTCGATCCTGAAGGAGCGGCGCGCACAAATCGATGCGAAACAAAAGCTGCCCGAAAAGCCGGGGCAGGCACTCTATCTTGCGCGCGTCGCCATGATGGGTGCGTACAAGGACCTGATCGACGTGATGCCGTCGAGAATCGGCAGACCCAATAAATATAAAATTCCTCCGGCATATTTCGATGCCGACAACGAGCCGCTGATCGACGAGTATAAGAATCTCTTTCGTATCATGCAGGCGCCGCCCGCCAATGCGCAGGCATCCGATACGCCCTATAAAGACGTTGTCGATCTTGGCACCGTCATTGCGCGGGTCAAAGGTCTCGATGCGGCGCATGCCGAAGTCGCGGGTCGCATCAGTCTCGCTGTCTTCTTTGCCGAGACCGATGGCAATCAGAACATCGGCAATGCGCGTTCGGAATCCTACAAAGGAAGTTTTCAGACAGGCGTGTCCGAGGACAAGATCGGCCAGAAGAAATGGGCCGCCATCAAGAAGTCCGTCGAGGCCCTTGATCCCAAGCTGAATGCCCGCGACGACAAGGAAGAGGCGCGGGTCGGCAATTCGGATCCGCGATACAATCACTGGACGGCCGTGAGGAACGGCCTCATGAACGCGCACGCCGATCTGTTCCCGAGAATTCCGGCAATCATGAAAGCCTTGCCGGACCCGATCGATCAGATGAGATTTTTTGAGCTCATCCAGATCATCCCCAGCCCGACCAAGGCCGCGCTCAATTCGGGCAACCTACTGAATTACCGGATTTCCGAGCCGCGAATCATGGGATACTTGCGCAACAACAGCATGTTTGCCTATGGCAAGGCTGACAGAGCCAAAACATCCGCGACCATGCGCGAAATTCTGGATTCGATGTGGCTGTTCAATGATATATTCGACCGCGCGCTGGCCAAATTCGGCGAGGTCAAAGCGCAGCAAAAAGGCTGAGTGATCGGGCAACCGCTCTTTCGGGGGGCAATGTCGATCGTATCGAGACGAACATTCACCAAGGGTCTGCTTGCGAGCGCTTTGGTGCCGGGTACTTCGGCGTTTGGACAACCCAACGATCCGGCGAATATTGCCGTCATCGATACCCCGCAAAATGCGGCAAAGGTCGCGTCGAAGCTGGCTGCCCAGAATGTGAAAGTTGTCGTGCGGTTTTTCGCGCGAAAGCCGCAGGCGGGTCTGCGCGAGAAGGTCATGGCGTCCGACGGCAACATGATCGACGGCGTCCGCGAGCCCACGATATTGATCAGAAACGGCCTTTCGATCGTTTCTCTTTACCAGTATCGGAATAACCTTCCCGAGAAATTTCTGAAGGGCCTGGAAGATACCGGCTCGGCAAAAGCGGAAGTCGCGGCCGACGTAAAGGCCGCGCTGGATCAGGCCAAACTGGTTGGGCAGCCCGAAGGATCCGCGATCTATTTCGGCGTCGACTTCAACGTGACTCGCGCCTCCGTCGACCCTGTTCTCGAGTATTTTCGTGTGATCGGTCAGACCGTCGGCAGCCGTTATGCGATCGGGGTTTACGGGAACGGGTTCGTCAACCGTACCCTCCGCCAGGAAAAGCTCGTGTCGTACAACTGGATCAGTACGTCGCGCTCACACGAGGAAACCGTTGCCTTCTACAACAGCGGACAATGGCATCTTTTTCAGAACCAGGTTGACCGTCGCTGGTTCGGGCCGCCCGGCAAATGCTCGGCCGGCCTCGACGTCGATACGAACATCCAGAACCCCAAAGTATCCAGCATAGGCGCGTGGGGAGGGGAAGAAGTCGACAGAAGCCGGAACCAGACGATTTTCGACCAGCGCCGCTTCGCGATCCGTCCAACGCCGGTCGTTCAGCAAAGCGCCGACGCCGGAGGGTCGATCGACCGTCAAAATTGCAAATCCGACAGCCGCGTCCCCCGAAATGCCAATGTCAGGATTCTTGTGCAATCCGGCGCCTGGTCCGGCGTGGACGTCGACGAAGATGGTAATGCCGACGGCCAGGTAAAGACCGCCGATCTGACGTCCGATCTCGCGACGATGCCTCCCTGGGGATCATAGACGAGATTGCGTTGCTCACGCCATCTGCAGCGCCCCGCTTACCACGATTGCACTCCGGATCGATCTATCCGCGTTGCAGAGTGATTGTGGCGCCGCGCACGTCGGCCTTTTCATCCTGCGACTTGATTGTGACGGATTGCTTGTCGCCTTGCGTCACCAGATTCAAATCAGCGCCGAATGTCTGCCCTTTCGCCACGACTCGAAAGCCGGCGCCTTCGACCTTGCCGGATAACGTCCCGGCTGCATTGCGGGTCGATTCGCTCCAGTTCCCCGTGATCGCATCGGCCGAGTAAGTCGCGCTGGCGCGCAGGTCGAAATTATAGCTATCGCTGGCACAGTGGATATTGAGCTGAAGCTTGTTTTGCGTCTCCAGAACATCGTAGGAAGCCCGGCATTTGATCGGTTCGTGCCTGCCATTGGCCAAATCGATTGTCCCGGCCCCGGACCAACCACCCGCCAGTTGGGCGAATGGGTTCTCATTCGGAGCCGAACCGACAGTTGCCCTGCTTTGAGCGCCGGCATAACCAACCAAAAATAACAACACCAGCGCCGACGTTACGGCGCGAAGTGTCCTCGGATTTGCCAACATCGAAACTTTCATCATTGAGCAATAACGGCTGTCGATGTCCCAAAGTTCCCTTGGAACTCCGGGATTACCTATTCCCTGGCCTTGGCAGACAGAGCGCACCGCCTAATGGCCGATGCCTCCGTGAAGACCGTCGTCATAGGACGGTATCGCGTGCGGCGATTTATTCGTCTTCGTCCCTGCTGATGAAATAGTTTCTCATAAACTCTTCCAGATCAGGCCGAGGTCTTGCCCATTGCCAAGCCCCGTTGGCGCCTATCCTGATGTCAGAGTCCAGGTCGAAGCCGAGGCCTGCAAGCTGTTCGTGCCGAGCAAGGTACCGGCGATTCTTTAGTTCGCCGTGTTTGAGATGGAAAATTGTTCCAGAAAGATGCCCAAGGCGCTCTGCTGCCGATTTATGAAACGGCACAGCCCACCTCAGATAGTGCTGTTGAAGCGATCCCTTGAACAAGAACAGTCTTGTTGAATCTTCGAATCGACCATACATGGCAGATACCATTAACCGGTCGCCGCTCCCCACAATCGATGCATCATAAAAACCGTGGTCTTCAAGAAGTCCTCTATCTGCCGCCTAGGCCAATCCCATCTTGTATATCTCTTCTTTTTTCGAAACGAATTTAAGGTGTTCCTGCTCTTGCCTTCCTAATGACATCAGCTCACGGGCATTGGACAAGCTTACGATGCCTGGCACAGACGCATAGCCGTTAAAGTGATCGGACTTTTTTTCGTAATCTTCTGAATTGACATGCACTGCTTCGGAGAAGAGCTGGATCACCCCAAATTCCTTGAGTTGGCTCTTCGCCTCATCAACCCAGTCTGATCTTTTCAGTATTACGTCGCAGTCAAACCACACGATCTTGGTGGCGTTTGACGGCACTGCTTTAAGCGCAAGATTGAGGAGCCGCTCTTTTTGCCAGAGCAAGGCACCACCGCGAAGCTGTATCAGAATGTCGGCATCCTGGTCGGTGAGCTCAAAGCGGCCATTAAACGAAAGCTCCACCGTTACCAGTGGAACCCCCAGGTTGGCTCGAAACATTCTGTAGTTTGATAACCGCCGCTGGTATCCGACCGGATTGAAATAGGACGTTATCGCCCACACACGCCCGTGCCCCCGAGTTGTCTACCTGGAAAGCAGTCTAGCAGAGCGAATGCGTGGTCGTCCTGCCGCGCCTTTTGGCCGCGGCGCAGCGCAACCCTATCGGGGACGGGCATTTCGGACGGTGCTGGTTCGCATCGCGAACGATAGCGGACATTCGCAAACCCCGCTGGCGCGTCCGCGCCGCGTAAACTAACATCCCGCAGACCAAGCCGCCGCGGGAGAAAACATATGTCCAACGGGCCAGCCGCACGCACGCCGGGCGCCAAACGTGCCGCTCCGGGCGAATATGTTTTCGATCTCCGGGCCGTACAGGAAATTATGGGCGGTCCCGCCTATTCGACAGCGCATGGGCCATGCGTGGAAGGCGACCGTATGATTGTCGGCCTGATGCGCATGAAGGCGGGTACCGGCGCCGAGCCGCACTCCCATCCGAACGAGCAATGGATCTATGTCATTGAGGGAACCTTCCGCGCCAATATCGGCGGGAAGGAAATCGATGTAACGCCCGGGTCGGTTGTCTACATTCCCGCCAATATGGTGCATGCGGGCAGGGCGACGGCGGAGGGCGATGTCGTCTTCTTTACGGTCAAGGACGCGTCACACAGCCTGCACGGCATCAAAGCCAGCTGAGCAATGCGTAACAGAAACCAAGAGCCTGTAACCCTGGGGAGGACTAAATGAAACGCCTGATCGCGGTTCTGTTTGCTGCCCTCGCGCTGAGCGCAGGAATGGCGATGGCGCAAGACCAATATCCGAGCCGGCCAGTCAAGGTGATTGTTCCTTACGCGCCGGGAGGCGCTACCGACATCGTCGCACGTATTGTCGGCGACGCGTTTCAGAAAGTCACCGGGCAGCCCTTCATTGTTCTCAACAGGCCGGGCGCCTTCGGCCTGTTGGCGATTGACGAAATGGTGAAGGCAGCGCCCGATGGCTACACGCTGATGATCGGCAACGTCTCAACCAACGCGATCACGCCGATCATCTATGCCAACAAGATGAATTTCGACTACGGCCGAAGTGTCGTGGCGGTAACCAACCTGATCGAGGTGCCGGCCTTCCTGCTGGTTACCACAGCGAACGATTTTTCGGTGAAATCGGTCCCCGAACTTGTTGCCCACGCGAAGAAAAATCCCGGAAAAGTCAGCTATGGCACCGTCGGTGTCGGTTCTTATCCGCACTATGACATGGCTTATTTCGCCAAGCGCGCGGGTGATCTCGATCTGGTGGCCCTGCCGAACAAGAATGGCGCAGCCGGCGTGATCCAGGACATGCTGCGCGGCGACGTGCAAGCCGCATTTCTCAATGTGGCTTCATCCGCGGGACAGATACAGGCCGGAAAATTCCGCCCATTGGCCGTGGTCAATCACTCGCGGCTCAAAGAATATCCCGACGTTCCGACCATGAAGGAGGCTGGATATCCCGACGTCGGCACGGTGGCCTGGAATGGCTTGTTCGCACCGGCAGCAACACCGAAGCCGGTTCTGGAAGCGCTGTTTGCGGCGATGAGTAAAACTCTGAGCTCGCCGGAGGCGACCGAAAAGCTTAACAAGCAGAATTTCAATATCGTGCCGAACAAGTCGCTTGCCGATGCGAAAACCTGGCTCGATGGCGAAATCAAGCACTGGCAGACCATCACTACCGCCGTGAAGATCGACATGACGCAGTAACGTCCTCGCGGTAGAGCGGGCGTAGCCACGCATTCGCGGCTTCGCGCGCTGACCCTCACGCCATCTGCAGCGCCTCGCTCGCCGCCAGCCACTCTTCCTCTGCCTTGGCGATTGCCTCGACGACACTGGCGCGCGTCTTCGACAGCTCCGCGGCCCGCGCCGGGTCACGCGCGAACAGATTGCCGTCGGCGAGCGTGGCATCGAGCTTGTTAAGCTGCCGCGTCAGCTGCGCGAGCTCGATCTCGGCCTCCGCGACGCGTTTGCGCAAGGGCGCCGTTTCCACCCGCTTTCCGGCGGCGGCGCGGCGTGCGACGGCGGGATCGGGCCGCGGTGCCGACTTGGCCGGCGGCGCAGTGTCCGCGCCGGACTCGCTGAGCACGCGGCGCCGGTAATCGTCGAGATCGCCGTCGAACGGCTTCACCGTTCCGCCCTGCACCAGCCAGAGCCGGTCGGCGCAGGCCTCGAGCAGATAGCGGTCATGCGAGACCAGGATGACCGCGCCGGGAAAATCGTTGATGGCCTCGATCAGCGCCGCGCGGCTGTCGATGTCGAGATGGTTGGT
>DASSYU010000127.1:0-4358 GCA_035703125.1 Pseudolabrys sp.
CCGGAATTCGCGAAATTCTGGGATGAGGATGCCAAACGTGTCGAACAAGCCGTCAGCCTGATCGGCAAAGTGAGTTAGGACGGCAGCAGGCCTGGGATGACAAAGGCCGCGCATTGCGCGCGGTTTTCACGGTCGCTCGTAAACGTAAGAACGGCGGAGCTAGGGGAGGATCATCATGGATCGTCGCAATTTTCTCATCGGCAGCGGCGCTTCTACCGCCGCCTTCGCGGCTGGGCCGGCCTTCGCGCAGGAGGCCTTTCCCTCGCGCGCGATTACGATCGTCAACGCGTTTCCGCCCGGAGGCGCCAACGACCTTGTGACGCGGCCAATCGCTTCGGCGCTGGAGGCGGTGGTCAAGCAGCCGGTGGTGGTCGAGACCAAGGCGGGCGCCGGCGGCCAGGTCGGCGCGCAGGTCGCCGCCAGCGCCTAGCCGGATGGCTACACGCTGCTCTCGCATAACAACGGGATTTCAGGCTACGAGGAGGTGGACAAGCTGTTCGACCGGCAACCCAAGACGACCCGGGCCGATTTCATCCCGCTGGCGCGGCTGATTGCGGATCCCGTGCTGGTGCTGGTCAATTCGCAGCAGCCGTACATGAACCTCAAGGAATTCCTCGACGACGCAAAGAAGCGTCCGGAGGCGATCGTCTACAGTTCAGGCGGACTTTACGGCGCAACTCATCTGCCGGTGGCACTGCTCGAAAAGGCCACCGGTATCCCGAAGCTCCGCCACTTGCCGACCAACGGCGGCGGGCCTGCCATCACCGCCCTGCTCGGCAACAACGCGCAAATGAGCACGCAAACGACGACCGCGACTCTACAACATATCAAAGCCGGCAAGCTTCGCCCGCTGGCATCGTTCGCCGGAACGCGGTCGAAGGCATTGCCCGATGTGCCGACCTTGAAGGAGCTCGGCTATGACGTTGAATATTATTTGTGGGTCGGCATCTTCGCGCCGAAAGGCACGCCCGCAAATGTCGTGTCGACGCTGAACAGCGCAATCAACAAGGCCGCAAGCTCCGATCAATTCAAGACCGCCATCACGAATGTCGGTCTGGAGCCCGCCTATCTCGACGCAGCCGGTTTCGCCAAGTTCTGGGCGGATGACGCCAGGCGCTCTGATGAAGCGGTGAAACTGATCGGCCGCGTGCAGGGATGACATCAGCCACCACCGGAGCCCCGCCACAGCGGGGCTTCAAAGTTTCGTCAACCGCCAAGGGCCGCTTATGACCCTGCGCGCCGATCATATCGCAGGCGGATTCTTCATCGGCCTGGGCCTGCTGTTGATCGCGCTGTCCGGCGACCTGCCGACTGGCAACCTGTCGATGCCGGGCTCCGGTTTCTTGCCGAAGATTGTCGCCGTGCTGACAATTTTCTTCGGTGCGGTGCTCGCGGTACGCGCGCGCGAAAGTAAGGCGTTCTCGGCGCTGTCATGGAGCGATGCCAAGCATGCCGCCATGGTGGTCGCGATCGCCGCAGCAGCGATCGCGATGCTCGACTGGCTCGGGTTCATCACCACGAACGTGCTGTTGATCTTCGCGCTGCTCGTCATCGTCGAGCGGCGCCGGCTGGTGCCGGCCACGGTCTATAGTGTCGGCCTCGTCTTGATCACTTACGTTCTGTTCGTCTACGTGCTCAAGACGCCGCTCCACGCCGGCCCGCTCGGATTTTAGGATCACCGTGGAAACCACTCTCCTCAGCCTGGCACACGGCTTTTCCGTCGCCTTTGAGCCGACCAACCTGTGGTACGCGTTCATCGGTTGCCTGGTCGGCACATTGGTCGGCGTTCTGCCGGGCATCGGGCCGCTCGCCGGCATTTCCATCCTGTTGCCGGTAACGTTCGGCCTTAATGCGACGCAGGCGATCATCATGCTCGCCGGCATCTATTACGGCTCGCAATATGGCGGCTCGACCACCTCGATTTTGATGCGCATTCCGGGCGAGGCCTCGTCGGTCATGACGTGCATCGACGGCTACGCCATGGCAAAGAAAGGCCGCGCCGGCGCGGCGCTCTGCATCGCGGCGGTCGGCTCCTGGATCGGCGGCACAGTCGGCTTGCTGGTGCTGACCATGGTCGCACCGCCGCTCGCGACAATCGCCATCCGCTTCGGGCCGCCGGAATACACCGCCCTCCTCGTGCTCGGCCTGATCTTCCTGGCCTACATGTCGTCGTCCTCGCTGATCCGAACGCTGCTGATGGCCTGCCTCGGGCTGCTGCTCGGCATGATCGGCATCGACAACATGACCGGCCATTTCCGTTACAGCTTCGACCTTGCCGAACTGGGCGACGGCATCGGCATCGTGCCGGTTGCGGTGGGATTGTTCGGCCTAGGCGAAATCCTTTCGACACCGAGCGCCGGCGCCGTGAAGGACATCATCAGCCCGCGCCTGCGCGACCTGTTGCCGACCCGCAAGGAATGGCGTGAGGCGGCATTTCCGATTTCGCGCGGCACGGTCCTCGGATTCATCATTGGCATTATTCCGGGTTCGGCGCACGTTATTTCCAGCTTCCTGTCATATGCAATAGAACGCCGCATATCGAAACATCCCGAGCAATTCGGCAAGGGTGCGGTTGCCGGAGTCGCCGGGCCGGAAACGGCCAATAACGCCGCTTCGACCGGTGCCTTCGTGCCGTTGCTTGCGCTCGGCATCCCGACCAGCCCCATCACCGCGGTGCTGATCGGCGCGTTGATGATTCACGGCGTGTCGGTCGGTCCCACGCTGGTCAATGAGCATCGCGACGTGTTCTGGGGGTTCGTCGCCTCGATGTATGTCGGCAATCTCATGCTGCTGGTGCTCAATCTTCCACTGGTCAGCGTGTTTGTGACCGTTCTGCGCATCCCTTACGCCTATCTCTACCCGCTGATCATCATGTTCTGCATCATCGGCGTTTATGAGGTGAACAACTCGATCGTCGACGTGTGGATCATGCTGATCATGGGCGTGCTCGGCTACGCGTTGCGCAAGTTCGATTTCGACCCGGCTCCGCTGGTGCTCGGACTGGTCATTGCACCGATCCTAGAGCAGAGCCTGCGCCAGTCGCTGATCATGTCGAACGGCAATTACCTGATCTTCTTCAGCAGGCCGATCTCGCTGGGCTTGATGATGGTCAGCATCGGCTTGCTGGCGCTCGCAGCCTACGCTTTCGCGCTCCAGCGCGCCGACTGGCGCACCAAGCTGGCTAAAGTCGAGGCCGGCGAAAAAGAGTTGTAAGCCTACGCTGGCTTGCGCGCGTGCGGCGTCTTCACGCCCAGAGACGTTCTTTTTCCAGACCCTTGTAGAGGCCGGCAACGTAGTCGCCATAACCGTTGAAAAGGAGCGTCGGCCGCCGTTCGCCGGTGCCGATGACCTCCTCGGTCGCCTGGCTCCAGCGGGGATGCGGCACTTCCGGATTGACGTTGGCCCAGAAGCCGTATTCGGACGCCTGCAACGCCTCCCATAAGCCCTTTGGGCGCGTGTCGGTGAAAGTAAACCGCACGATCGACTTGATCGACTTGAATCCGTACTTCCACGGCACTGCAAGCCGCAACGGCGCACCGTGCTGCCGCGCGAGCGGGTGACCGTAGGCGCCGGTTGCAAGGAACGCGAGCTCGTTTGTCGCTTCCGCCATCGTCAGGCCCTCGACATAGGGCCAAGGATACCAGGGCTGTTGTTTCTGCCCGGGCGCGACCTTGGGATTCATGAAGGTTTCCATCCGCACATACTTTGCGGAACCGAGCGGGCGCGCGAACTCGACGAGCTTGCCAAACGGAAATCCGGTCCAGGCAATCGCCATACCCCACGCCTCCACGCAACGGTGGCGGTATGTCCGCTCTTCCAGCGTGATCCTGCGGATCAGATCGTCGATGCCGACCTCCATCGGCTTTTCGACCATGCCGTCGATCTTCACCGTCCACGGCCTGATCGGCAGCGCCTGCGCCGCGGCGGCAATATTCTTCGACGTTCCGAATTCGTAGAAGTTGTTGTAGTTGCCGTTGACCTTCTCGTCGGTGATCGGCCGGTCGAGTGTATATTTTTCAGCACGCTTGGCAGGATAAAGGTCCGTCGTCGGATCAGGCAGCGTCGAGACGTCCGAGATGCGTTGAGCCCGCGCGGCATAGGGCGCCAATGCAATCGTGCTCGCGCCGCCGACAAGCAGATTGCGGCGGCTGAACACCAGCTGCTCGGGCGTGGCGAGGCCGTCGGATATTTCCCAGCCGCGGCGGCGGATAACTTTCATCGGCAATCCTCCAGAATCGCCATCAAGAGGTAAAAGCCGGGCGGCTCACTTGCAAGTCACGCTTCTGCGAGAGGAAACCGGCGCAGTGTCGGATTTTCTGGCCAAAGTCAGCTGAGCGCGACACGCCCGTGCGCCGTCT
>DASSYU010000143.1:0-8013 GCA_035703125.1 Pseudolabrys sp.
CTCCAACCGCCGGCACCAGAAATTTGAGACCCCAGGACGGCAATTGCGGACTGAGCAAAATGGCCTGGAACGTCAGCCATTCCGATACAAAGCCGTTCAGCGGCGGGAGCGCCGAAATGGCAACACAACCCACAAGGAACGCGAACGCGGTCTGCGGCATGCGATGGATCAGACCGCCGAGATGCTCCATGTCGCGCTCACCGGTTGCATTGAGCACGGCACCGGCGCCGAAGAACAGGAGACTCTTGAATACGGAGTGATTGAATACGTGCAGCAGCCCCGCGGTCAGCGCCAGCGCCGCCGCATCGGCCATCCCATACGCCTTAAATGCGAGCGCAAGACCAAGGCCGATAAAAATGATGCCGATATTTTCAACCGTGTGATAGGCGAGCAACCGTTTTAAGTCGTGCTGCATCAGCGCATAGAGCACGCCCATGACTGCGGTAGCACCGCCGATGGCGAGTACCAGCATGCTCCACCACCAGACCGGCGGGCCGAGCAGATCGAACGCAATACGCACAAAACCATAGACCGCCACCTTGGTCATGACGCCGCTCATCAAGGCGGAGACGTGACTGGGAGCGGCTGGGTGGGCAAGCGGCAACCAGGCGTGAAGAGGGACGACGCCCGCCTTGGATCCCGCGCCGATGAGGGCAAGGACAAGGGCCATCGCCGCCACTCCTGCAGTCGGCTGCGCGAGGCGAATTGACTCGAAGAGATAGTTGCCGTTGTTGCCGGCAAGCAGACCGAACGCCAGAAGCAGCGCCAGCGTGCCGAAGCCTGCCATCAGCAGATAGATATAGCCTGCCCGCAAGTTTTCGCGTTCCTGGTGATGGGCAACCACCAGCGCCCACGACGTGAGCGACATGAATTCCCAGGCCACCAGGAAGCTGAAGGCATCATCAGCCAGGACGACCAGATTCATTCCGGCAAGATAAGCCGGATAGAACGGAAGCACCCGCTCGGGGCTTTGCTCGTGCTGCCCGTAGCCGAGTGCAAACAGGCTCGCGGCCGCGCCTCCCAGATTGACCACAACCAGGAAGAACGCCGACAGTGCATCAACGCGGAAATGCGCGCCAAGCCATGGCAGGCCGAGTGGCAATGTTATGCGGGACATCGGCTGCCCGATCAGGCACATGCCTCCTACGACGGCCAGCGTCAGCGTGACGATCAGACAAGACGCGTAGACAACGCCACTTGCACGCGGCGACCTTGAGAGAACGACGGCGATCGGAGACAGCGACAGAAATGCCGCGACGCAGAAAAGCGCGGAGGTCACCATCACCGCCTCCGCGCCAGGCGAACAGCCATTGGTCCGGCGCGCGCGCTCATTTGAGCCGAACCCCCCGGCCACCCTTGCTGGAGGTTGTGCCCTCGCCGATCAGTTCGATTCCGTTGGCGGACAGCGCACCGACCAACTTCATAAGTGAATCAACGTTGCCGCGAACCACGCCGTCGCTTGCCTCCATCCGCTGGATGGTCGGCAACGATAGACCCGCGCGCTCAGCCAGCGCCCGTTGATCAATTCCGAGCAGCGCCCGCGCGGCACGCATCTGCGCAGCAGTAATCAATGCGGTGTCTCAGCGAATATCAAACGTAGTTTATAATAATTGATACACTCATTATCATATGTCAAGTATCATATCAGATGTAAAATACATCATCAAATGAGGCGCGTTGCCGGGCCTATTCGATCACCTCGTCGGCGCGCGTGAGCAGCGATGGCGGCACCGTGAGGCCAAGCCCCCGCGCCGTTTTGAGATTGATCGCGAGCTCGTATCTGGTCGGCGCCTGCACCGGCAGATCGGCGGGCTTTGCGCCTTTGAGGATGTGATCGATATACGTTGCCGCTCCGCGCCATTGATCAAATTGGTCGGGTCCGTATGCGACAAGGCCGCCGTCGCGGGCGAAATATCGATAGGGATAGATTGTCGGCGTCCGATAGCGCGCCGCCAATGCGCTGACCAGCTGACGGCTCGCAATCGTCTTGGGATGCGGAAAAGCCATCAGGCCGCAGTCCGGCTGATCGGCAAACGCGGCGATGGCGCCTTCGAAACCTTTTTGAATATCAACGACAGCCAGCGTCACGCCGAGCGAAGGCGCGATTTTCTCGGCGGCGCGAAGAAACGAACCGTGCGGGGATGCATCCGTGGCGAATAGCGCGCCCACCCGCTTAACATTGGGCGCTATCTCCTTGAGCACGCCCAGCCACTTGCCGCCCATCGCAGGTTCGAAGTTCTGAAATCCGGTGATGTTGCCGCCAGGCCGCGCAAGGCTTACGACAAAACCGCTGTCCACCGGCTCCGATACCTGCGTGAACACGATCGGAATCGTGCTTTTCAACCGGTGAAGCTCGGCAAGGGCCAGATCGCCCGAAGCAACGATCACGTCCGGTGCGGACTGCACCAATTCCGCCGCGAGAGCGCTGACCTGTTGCCCCGTGTTGCCTGCGCCCCACCGATAGTCAAACCGGATATTGCGCTTTTCATCCCAGCCCAGATCACCAAGCGCCTTGCGGAAGGTTTCGAGGCGGACTTGTCCCGCTCTGTCATTTTCCGTGTACGCCGCCAGCAGCACTCCGACGCGCCGCACGCCCGTGCTCCGCTGCGCGCCCGCTGAAAGCGGCCATCCCGCCAAACCTCCGAGGAGCCTGATTACGTCGCGACGCCTCATGGCCGCCCCCGGCACAAAGCAGTGGACCTTCTATTTTGAAATTTTCGCCTGGTTACGCAGCGACTTTTATAGAGCCATCGCGGTTGTCCACCATAACGGGCGAATGGAGATATTCGATCTGCGGCGGAGCGCCGTACTTGCCCTCGACGAATTTCTTCCACTCGGCGGAGTAGAGCCGGTCCGCATCGGCGCGCGATTCCCAGACATAGATGCCGCCTGCGCGGCGACCGTCCTCGCTCATCCAGTAGTTCTTGCGCAGGAGGCCGGCAACACCCTGATATTTCGGCGCCGTGGCCTGGAAGGTCTTGGTGATGTCCGCAAGGCTGGCAGGCTGGGAGAGCTTGAACGTGACAATCGTGACAATCATCGTCGCCTCCTGTTCGAGAACGGTGGTCAAAACACGCGAAGGATGCAATTTGCACCCGCGCGGTCAGGGATGTTTCTTGCCCTTGCCTGCATTCTTGTTGCCACCACCCTTGTTGCCCCCGCCGACCGCTTGGACACGGTTGCCTTGAATATTCCTGTTGGCCTGAATGTTCTTGTTGCTCTGGATCGTCCTGTTGGTCTGGATGTTCTTGTTGGTTTGGATGTTCTTGTTCTTGTTGGTCTGGATGTTCTTGTTGGTCTGGATGTTCTTGTTGGTCTGGATGTTGGCGGTGTTGCCCGTCTTGATTCCCTGAACGTTTTTGCCGCCCTGGACTCCCTGCACGCCCTGAATGCCCTGCGCACCCTTACCGAGCTGCGTGCCGGTCTGCGGCCCGCGCAAGGTCTGGACGCCCTGGATATTTCGCGCGCCGACACTTCCAAATTGCTTTTGAAGGTTCGGGTTCTTGAAAGGCACGCCGCGATTAGCCGCGTTGAACTTCCAGGCCTGGAATTGTCCGGCGCCAGGGGCGACGGCGACCTTATTAAATTTGCTGTAGAGAACGGTATTGGTCTGGATCGCGGCGTAGCCGGGATATCCCCAGTTGTAGCGGTACCATAGCGCGGGCCCGACGAAGGCGGCCGCACCGAACGCAATCACGGGACCAGCCACCCACCAGCTCGGGCGCCAGAAGAACGGAGTATAGGCCGGTGTCCAGTAACCGGCGCCGTAGATGACGACAGGATCGTAGACCGGCACATACATGTAGTCCGGCTCGAGCGGCTCGATGACGATGTATTCGGGTGGTCCGGCATAGCCCGTGCCTTGCGGCGCGGGAATACGACTGACCTTCTGCTCCTTGCCCGACTTCAGGTTGCCGGTCGTCTCCGCCTGCTTGCGCAGCGTCTGGACCGCCGCCTGCACATCGTTGGGCTGGGCCAGGAAGGCCTCGCCGAGCTGCGCCGTCCAGTCCAGCTTCTCGTTCATCATCGCGAGCACTTGCGGCACGGCCGTCAAACCCTTAACGCTCGGATCCCACGCCTCCTTCTGCATCGCCGCTTCGAGCGCCGGACCCTTGACGTTCGGATTCTTCTCCGCCCAACGCGCCGCCAAAGTCACTTCAAGCGGATAGGTCGATGCAGTCAGGACCTGCGCCAGCAGCGCATCGGGGTAGAGCGCAATCGGCGCGACCAGCTGCTGGAGCTGCTGCTGGCTCAGAGGTTGCTGCTCCGGCTGTGGTTGCGCCTGCGGCGGAGGTTGCTGTTGATTCTGCGCCCAAGCCGGCAACGACAGAACCAATGGCGCGGCCAGCGCCATGAAGCAGTAACGGCTGATGCGTTTCGACCAGGCTGACATGGCTATTTCCTCCGTCGCTCACCCCCCGGGGGAGAGCATCGTAGCGCCTGAAGTCAACCAATTGAAAGGGCGCATCCGGCCCCCAAACAAGGGGCGTTCGGGCACCCGGTCCGGAAAGGTCGCGATCCTGGGCGCCGGAGCGAGATTTTTTAAAGGCCTTCCACGATGAACGAGCGCGACTTCGTCGTCTTGATCCGGGCCGCGGTGAATTCTTTCATGGCGTCGCTGTAGGATTTTGCCTTCTTCATATTTTGGAACGAGATGACGATGAAAGACTTCGGCGCGGCGCCGTCGAGAGCGATCGCGTTGTCGGTGCGCACGATGTAACGCCCGTCCTCCACCATGGCTTCCACCGCGGTGCGCACGTCTCTTCTTTGAAATGTGTTCTTGAATCCTTCGGCGTCGGTTATCTCGTCAATTTCCATGACAACGAAGACCGGCTTTACGGTCGCGGCGTAAAGGCCGCTCACCGCCGTGGCCGCAAAACCGCCGGCCGCTGCGGCCAAGGCAAGCGCGAAAAAACGTTTCATGGCGTCTCCCCATTTTCGTATGCACGGACTTTACCGATCATCGTAGCGCGGGCACAGGCCGGCGCAACCGAGCCTGGCGCCGCCAAAAGCTGGAGTTCGAGCGATTCAAGGGGCATAGATGATCTTCTCGTCAGGCATCTTTTCGTAGAACCCCGCCTTCACCGCTCGTTCCATCATGTCGGTAATAGTCTTGCGGGTCGCCGGCTCCCAGGCGGGCTTGATCACCATTTGCATGCGGTTGCTTACGAGCGCGGCAGTCAGGATGCCGGGGGGGAGCTTTAGCGTCTCGTTGCCGAACTTGTCGGCTTCGGCAGTATTGGTTTGCATGAATTGGGCGACATCCTGCAACGCCGCGATCAGCATTTTTGGCGCGCTCGGATTTTTCGCGATCGCGTCGGCCCGCATTGCCGTCACAAGTTCCCACCCATCCTGGCCAGTGATTTCCTTCCAACCCTGCGCGCCGTTGAAAATTACTTTCCAGTCGGGATTTTGCTTCATGATGATGCTTGCCAGCGGCTCGATCACCAATGCAGCGTCGACGCGATCAGCTTCGAGCTGCGCGCGCGCAACGGCGAAGTTGGCATTGACGACGATGACATCCTTGCCGAGGTCGATGCCCTTGGCGGCCAGGTAGATCTTGGTGACCTGGAACTGAGAACTGCCCCTGTCGACGGCAAGCTGTCTGCCCTTCAGATCGGCCAGCGACTTGATCCTGTCGTTTTTCGTGAAAACGACGAGATCGGCCAGTGTGAAACCGGTGCCGACAATCCGCACCGGCACGCCTTCCTGATAGAGCTTCTGCAGGATCGTCGGGCCGCCGAACAGCACATCGGTCTCGCCAGTGGCAAAGCCGGCATAGAACGCCGCGATCGATGGATACGCATGAATGTCGAGTTCGAAGCCGTGCTTGGCGTCGAAACCCTGCGCTTTCATGATGTTCCACACCAGCGGACTGAACACCGGCAAGGTGAGACTGGAGACCCGGATCACCGGTTTTTGCTGAGCGTGCGCCGGCGGATACACAATTCCAGCCGCCGCTATCGCAAGAGCGGCGGCGAACGCGGCAAGGCCGCGTCGAGACACGCCGATCATGGACAATCCCTCATGGTCGCTCGAAACGTGACCTTGCGCGTTACGTGGCTTAACAGGCATTGAGCACCGTTGGAACTGATTAGAAGTTCAGCCTTGCGCGGAGGACGTTCCCAGGTTGCCAAAAACTGGAGCGTTCTTTTTTCTAACCGCTGCGCGCCGTCGGAGGGCGCACTCAATCTCTGGCCGAATCAGAGGCGATATTCTAACTGGTGCAGGAAGGTTCCTCTCGCATGCCTTCCTCGCCCGCAACGCGCAACGAGCCGCCGGACCTGCCTCGCATGCTTGCGCAGGCATCGACGCTGCAACGGCAAGGGCAAATCGTCGAAGCAGAACGTCTCTACTTGGCCGTCCTGGCGATCGTGCCGGACAATGCCGATGCCTTGCATTCCATGGGTAATCTCAAGTTCACGCGCGGCGAGCCCGGCGAGGCGCTGCGTCTGATCGGAGCCGCAATGGCCGCGCGCGCCCCGACGCCGCGGATCCTGTTTGACCTCGGCCTTGCGTTCAACGCGCTGAACCAGCATCAGAAGGCGCTCGACAGTTTCGATCTCGCGATCCAATTGCAGCCGGATTTCTTCGAGGCGCACGCCAACCGCAGCGCCATGCTTGCGGCGCTCGGGCAGCATGGCGATGCCATCGAAAGCTACCGCAAAGCGCTCGCCATCAGACCCGATTTTGCCGACGCGCATTGCAATCTCGGCAGCGCGTTGACACAGCTGCAACGCTATGACGAAGCGCTGGCGAGCCTCGATCGCGCCCTCGCCCTGCGCGCGGACTATCCCGACGCGCTGTACAATCGCGGCAATGCACTGAAACCTTTGCAGCGCTACGAGGAAGCGCTCGCGAGCTATGACCGCGCCATCGCGCTGCAGCCAAATCATTCCGACGCGCACAACAATCGCGGCCAGGTCCTGCGGGAACTGGAGCGATATGACGAAGCGCTGGCAAGTTATGACCGCGCCCTGGCCCTGCGGCCCCCGGCACGTCATGGCCCATTGCAACGCGGCCGCGCTGCGGCTGCTGACCGGCGACTTCGAGCGCGGTTTGGCGCACTACGAGTGGCGATGGCTGAAGAAATCGGTCATCCCGACGCAGCGGAATTTTTCCCAGCCGGCCTGGACAGGCCGGGACCCGATCGCCGGCAAGACCATCCTGATCCACAGCGAGCAGCGCTTGGGCGATACCATCCAGTTCTGCCGTTATGTGCCGCTGGTTGCCGCGCGCGGCGCGCAGGTGATCTTCGAAGTCCAGAAACCGCTGCAGACGCTGATGGCCTCGCTTGGTGGCGCGGCGCAAGTGGCGCCGAAGGGCGGACCCCTTCCTGCTTTTGATTTGCATTGTCCGCTGGTCAGTCTTCCACTCGCGTTTGGAACGCGACTCGAGACAGTTCCTTCGACCACTGGATATTTTTCCGCGCCGGCGCGGCACGTAACGACGTGGCAATCGCGTCTGGAGGGAAAATCGCATCCCCGGATTGGCCTGGTGTGGTCGGGCAATCCCGAGCACGAAAGAGAGCGCGAACGGTCGATCGGTCTGCGCACCTTCGTCCCACTCCTGGACGCCTTGGGTGACGAAGTTACCTTTGTCAGCCTGCAGAAGGACGTTCGCGCCGACGACAACGCGACTCTCAGGGAGCGCGCCGATATTCTTGATTACGGCGACGCACTCGAGGATTTTTCCGATACCGCGGCGCTGATTTCGCAACTGGATCTGGTCATCTCGGTCGACACCAGCGTCGCGCATCTTGCCGGCGCGCTCGGAAAGCCGGTGTGGATCTTGCTGACTTATTTTCCCGACTGGCGATGGCTGCTCGGCCGCGACGACAGCCCCTGGTATCCGACCGCCCGCCTCTTCCGTCAGGACGAGTCGCGGACGTGGAACGGCGTGATCGCACGCGTGAATCAGGCGCTGCTGCAATTAATCAACGACAGACACTAAGGACATTGTTCGCGACAGCGGTGGCGTTTTTGCGGATTCTCTGAAGATTCCTTGAGTCAC